>JAFKFE010001105.1 GCA_017308345.1 Alphaproteobacteria bacterium
GTGTTGTTGCCGGTGACGGCGGCGCTGTCATTTGGCCACAACTGATCGGCTACGCCCGCGCCAAAGAATTCCTGATGACCGGAAACGTCATCACGGCGCCGCATGCCCAGCAGATCGGACTGGTCAACCATATGGTCGCGGACGCCGAGCTGGAAAGTGCGGTGCGCAGCTTTGCCACACAACTCGCCGCGGGTTCGCAAGACGCGATCCGCTGGACGAAGGTGTCCGTGAACATTGGCCTCCGGCAACTCGCCCATTCGGTCCTCGACGCATCGCTTGCGTATGAGCTCGTCACCATGCGCTCGCCCGATCACGCCCACGCCATTGCCGCCTTCGAGCAAAAGTCGGTTCCCGACTTCCGTCGGCAGAGGTGAGCGCGCGGCACCTTGGCAAACAGGCAATTCACCATGAGACAGCGCGCAATAAGGCAGGAGTACGTCGTACTGGTTACGGCGGTGCTGATAGCAGCGATCTTCGGGATCATCGTCCCGCAGTCGTTGTCGCTGCCTAATCTTGCCCTTCTTTTCAAAAGCGTTTCAGTGGTCGCGATCTTTGCCATCGGCATGGCGGTTGTAGTGATCGGCCGGGGCATCGACCTGTCGCAGGTCTCGGTCGTGGTCGTCGCGACGGCCTGGGTGGTGTCGCTCATGGGCGTCGGTGTGCCCACCGCGGTCGCGATCGGTTATGGGCTGCTGTTTGCTATCTTCGCCGGCGTCGTCAACGGGATCATCGTCGCCTATCTCGAAGTCCCCGCGGTGATCGCAACCTTGTCGTCAGGCCTTGTCGTTCTGGGCTTCGGGCGGTTTTTCCTGCTCGACCGCAGCATGGTGCAGCTTTCGAGCGACGCCAAATTCATTCACATGCTGGGCAAGGGAAATATCGGCGGCGTACCGGTTTCCGTCATCGTATTTCTCGTGCTGCTGCTGCTGTTCGCAATGGCGGCCCGCAGCACGGTATACGGCCGCTTCATCTACGCCATCGGCGACAATCCAGAAGCATCGCGGATTACAGGCCTGGCCGTTCGGCCACTGATCGTCTCGCAATACGTGCTCAGCGCCGTGATCGGCTATGTCGGCGGCCTTGTCATGGCCGGCAGCGTTGGCAGCGTAAACCTCAATATCGCCAACGGCACGATGCTCTTCGACGTGCTCACCATCGTGATCGTGGGCGGAATAAGCCTTGTCGGGGGCAGGGGAGGAGCCCTGTCCATCATCGTCGGCATGACGCTCATCGGCGTTCTGATCAACGGCCTGATCCTGCTCAACGTACCATCGGACATCCAGAGCGTTTTTCGCGGCGCCGTGCTGCTGGCCGCCGTCGCGGCGGATAGTCTTTTGAACCCCAGAGATGAGGAAACCGCCCGGCAGGGCGAACTTTAAAACTCAAGGATAACAGGAGGACTTGGCATGAAATATGGTGGCTTTGGAAAACTGATCGCGCTTGGGGCATTGAGTTTGCTGCCCTTCCTGTCTTCAGCACCCGCGGTGGCCGAGGACAATGTCTATCTCTCGGATCGAACGTTCCCCGGTCCGTCGGGCGAACTCTGGAAATCTTCCATCGATGCGCTTCGCGGCAAGAAAGTCACCTATGTCGTACACGTGACGGGTTTTCCGCTCTTTGACGCCTGGACCAAAACGATCAAGCGCGAGTCGGAACTCTACGGCATCAATCTGTCCATCCAGGACGGCAACTGGAATCCGGACGTGATGAACCAAGCGATTGCCGGTGCAATCACCGATGGCACCAACCTGCTGATCATCCACAACGCAGACCGCAATGTGTTCGCGAAGAACATCAAGGCGGCGCAGGCGGCCGGCATCTACGTCATCCAGCTCAACATGAATTCGACGGTCAATACCGACGCTTTCGTCGGCGCGGACTATTTCGGCATTGGCGTCACGATGGCAAATGACATCGTCAAGGATTGCTCACCGTCAAACGGCAAGTCCGGGAAGATCGCGATCGTCCAGGGCAGCACGACCGCCTCGGCGTCGTTCGACCAGTACGTGGCGGCCAAGCAGGTCTTTTCCGAGCATCCGGAAATCCAGATCGTGTCGGATCAGTCGACTGGCCCGATGTGGTCTTCGGAGAACGCCAAACAGATCGTGTCCGCCGCTCTCATCCAGCACCCAGATCTCTGTGCCGTCTACGGCATGTGGGATCAGATGGATGTGGGGTCGGCTGCCGCGATCCAGGAGTCGGGGCTCAAGGACGTCACGCTATATACGAGCGGCGGCGGCGATGGCGAGATGTGCAACCTCGTCAAGCAGGGCGTATTCGGCAAGTACTATGCCTATAACGCGGTCCGCCAGGGCTATGACATCATGAGCGTCGTCAAGACGTTGCTGATCAACAAACCCGAAGTCGGCAAATCCCGCATTGCGCTCTATTCGCCGATCGAAGTGCTGACCAAGGACACGGTGAAGAACTGGTCCTGTTTCGATCCTGCTTCCGTCAAGCTCAATTGACAGTGAGTCCTCGATGCCTGCGCAGACATCCAAGCAAGCCCGTCTGAACGACATCCTGCCGTCGCTCGCGCCGCGCGTTCTTCTGGGCGACGTCCTGAAGAAGCGGTGGAGCGAGGCTGCGGCGCCGTTCACCCTTCTTGTCCTTTGCTTGATAAGCGCAGGCATCCTTGTCGACAATTATTACACGTATCCCAATCTGGTAAATAACAGTCGGGCGTTTGCTGAGTTCATGATTGTAACGATGGCGTTCACGATCATTCTTCTGTCCGGCGGTATCGACATAAGCATTCCCGCCAACTTCTCGCTTGCCAACTATGTTTTTATATTGCTGGTCGGCTATGGCGAGATGAACATGGCGCTCGCGGCATTGCTCACCATCTTGCTTGGCGCGGGAATAGGCCTCTGGAATGGAGTCCTGGTCGGGTTGCTGAAGACGCGTCCGCTGGTCACGACAATGACAAGCCTCCTCATTCTCGCAGCCATCGGGCGCATCATCGACCAACAATATGCGATGCTCATGGCCGGCAGCTATATCGACAACCCGGTGTTCGATTTTATCGGCGGCGGCGCGATACTGGGCATCCCCACTTCGGTTCTGCTGGTCATTATCGTTGCTGCGCTGACGCATCTCCTGATGACCCGTACGAGGCTTGGCGCACATATCGTTGCCACCGGCGGGGATCGTCGCACGGCGCTTCATGCCGGCATCGACATCAGACGCATGCAGGTCATTGCCTACACGCTCGGCGGCGCGCTGGCGGCCTGCGCGGGCATCGTGCTGGCTGCACGGATGCAGAACCCTTCGCCCAATGTGGGCGCTGGCTGGGAAATCAGCGTCCTGGCCGCAGCCGTGCTCGGCGGGGTCAGCCTGACGGGCGGCAAGGGCAGCATCCTGCGCGCCGTGATCGGCGGCCTCACGATCCAGGTGCTTTCCAACATTCTTGTCCGGGTAGGCGTCGGCGGTGCATCGCAGACCATGGTCATAGGTCTGGTGACCTTGGCTGCGGTGGCCTTCGAAGTCCGATACGCGAAAAACCGCGCCCGGGTAACGGATATGATCTTCCTGGCGCCTGGAAAGCGTCAGATGGAAGCGATGACGCTGCCAAGCCGCGATCAGAACGATGCGATGGCCGTCAACGATGAGCTGCGCGATTCCATCGCATACGGAGACCTCGAGACGGTCTCGCCAGGCGATTTTGCTCGCGATGCAGACGCCAACATCTACGTTTCGACAGGCGAGGGCTGGATACTGAAGTATACGGCGGAGAGCTATTATCGTCGGCGCGAGTATTGGAGCTACACCGGCGGCCGGCCGATGGGCCTGAGTTTCGACGATGATGGCTTTCTTGTCGCATGCGTGGTGGGCCGCGGCATTTTTCTGATCGATCAAGCCGGCGAGCCGACACTGGTCACAAATCAAAGCACGCGCACGCGGCTTTCAATTCGCGATGATTCCCGGCCCAAAGTACCAACGATGGTCGACATCGCCCGCAACGGCGACATCTACTTTGGTGAGGCCAGCTCGCGCTACGACTTCGGCGACTGGTTCAAGGATGCGCTCGAAGGGCGCGGCAACGGTTCCCTGATCAGATATGAAAAGGCCACCGGCAAAACCACGACCATCCTGAGAGGATTGCCGTTGTGCGGCGGAGTCTGCGTCGGCCACGATGGCGACAGCGTGCTGGTATCCCAATCCTGGAACGCGGCCATAGGGCGGTATCATATC
>JAFKFE010001106.1 GCA_017308345.1 Alphaproteobacteria bacterium
GATGTCGTCCCTGGTCCCGACCGCGATCAAGGTCGGCTGGGCAATACGCGCGACATCGTCCTCGCCCATGGACGCGCGAGAGCCGACAATGCAGACCGCAAGCGCCCGCCGGTCGCTGCGCGTCTGGTCGGCGAAGGCGCGAAAAGACCGGCCGCGCGCATGGCTGATCGCGCCGGCATCCTCGGCCAGGAGGGCTTCGGCAATAGGATCCCAATCGCCGACGCCGTCGACCAGACCGATGCCGAGCCCGCCGAGCACCAGCGTCGCCACTTTGTCCGGATTGGACAACGCCATGAATGCCGATACCCGCGCGCCCATCGAATAGCCCATGACATGCGCGCGCTCGATGCCGAGATGGTCGAGCAGCGCGGCGGCATCGGAAGCCATCTTGGCCGGCGTGTAGTCGGCTTCGTGATAACTCTTCGATGACGAGCCATGGCCGCGATTGTCGAAGGCAATCGCCCGGTAGCCCGCGTCGTTCAGCGTCTTGAACCAGCCCGGCGAGACCCAGTTGACATAGTGGCTGGAGGCAAAGCCATGGATCATCAGCACGGGATCGCCCAGCCCCGAAGCCGGCCGGCGATCGAGATAGGCGAGTTCGAAACCGTCATGCGAAAGGAATTGCATCAGCGGAAATTGCTTTCAGTTGGAACCCGTGCCGATCGCCGGATGGCGCAGAAGATCGCCTTCCTTGATGCCGTCCCTGGCAGCCGTACCTGCCTTCAACTCGAGCACGAAGCGTACGGGCTGTCCCGGCGAGATGATCGCTTCGGATTCCGGCTCACCGCGCATGATGGCTTTGATCCGGCCATCCTCGCCGACAAAGACGAGGTCGAGCGCCATCGGCGTGTTCTTCATCCAGAAGTCCACCTCGTCGGTTCTTTCGAAGACGAACAACATGCCGTGATCGTCGGCCATCGTCTGGCGAAACATCAATCCGGCCTCGCGTTCGGCGGAAGTATCGGCGATCTCGATCGAGAAGGAACGGTCGCCCGAGCCGGTCGACACCACGAGCGGCGTCCGATCGATGGGCAGCAGCATCGCATCCGCCAGCCCCGGCTTCAGAGCGCTGAAATAGGCAGCTAAAATGATCGCGGCGCAGAGCGCGCCCGCAGTCAGCCAATTGCGATGAGCCATGGAGTACCTCGTCCGGGCCTTCGTCCTAGACCATCGTCGGGACAAGTGGAACCGGTTTTCGGAGGAGATTTGACCCGCCCGGGCAAGGCCAGGATGGCCTTGGCCCTAACCAAGGCCATCCTGGCCCCATCGGGAAAACTTAATGCGAGACCGACAAGGTACCCATATCGGGGTGGATTTCGGCGGCCATGAGGCCTTTGTCGCCGCGTCCGAAGCGCACCAGCACGACCTGACCTGGCCTGAGCTCGGTTATGCCGTAGCGCCGCAGCGTCTCCATGTGGACGAAGATGTCTTCCGTCCCCTCGCCCCTCGTCAGGAAGCCGAACCCCTTGGTGCGGTTGAACCACTTGACCAGGGCCCGCTCGAGACCGCTTTCCGGGTTGACGGTAACGTGGGTGCGCTGTTCCTGCTCCGCCGGATGGACAGCCGTCGAGGCATCCATGGACAGGACCCGGAAAGCCTGAAGCCCGCGCTCGCCCTGCTTCACCAGGCACACGACCCGCGCGCCTTCGAGCGCCGTCTGGAAGCCGTCCCTTCGAAGACAAGTCACATGGAGGAGGATATCGCCCGAGACACCGTCGTCCGGAAGAATGAACCCGTAGCCCTTGGCCACGTCGAACCATTTGATAGCGCCGGCGATTTCGACAAGCTCGGCGGAGTCGCCGCCATTGTCCCGCTTCAAGGCGTCGTCAAGGCTTCCGTCCCGCCTCGTGAAAGAGGCTTTTTCCCCCATAAGAATGCCCCCTTTTTCCAACTGAACCGCTGCTGATTCTTGCCAAGAGATTAACACTGCGGCTTCCGGGGTGTGCAAGGGCTGACGTGCCTTTTTTCACCGTTCAGCACCGGAAAGCCTGAAATGTTGTTTGCCGGCGCTTCCGGAAGCCGAAATGGCAAGGCCCGAAATCGACGGCGCCACCTCTATTGTCGGACGATTGCCCTTTCGCCGGGTGGCCCCTATGGTGCCCCGCAACCCCAACACTCCGAGGAAGCCGCCATGCGCTATCTGCACACAATGGTCCGCGTCGCCGATATCGACCAGTCGCTCGATTTCTACTGCAACAAGCTCGGCCTGAAGGAAGTGCGCCGCTATGAAAACGAGCAGGGGCGCTACACGCTGATCTTCCTCGCCGCGCCCGAAGACGAGCAGAGCGGCATCAGCGAGAAGGCGCCGCTGGTCGAGCTGACCTACAATTGGGATCCGGAAGACTACAAGGGCGGCCGCAATTTCGGCCACCTCGCCTATGAGGTCGACGACATCTACGCCACCTGCCAGAGGCTGATGGACAACGGCGTGACCATCAATCGTCCGCCGCGCGACGGCAACATGGCCTTCATCCGCTCGCCGGACGGCATCTCGATCGAGTTGCTGCAGAAGGGCCCGGCCAAGGCAAAGGCCGAGCCGTGGGCCTCGATGGCCAACACGGGGGTCTGGTAAGCGGCGATCCGCGCGGATTTGAGCAACGGCCGCTGGCGTTTCGCCAGACCTTGCCTATATCGGGAATTGGCGCCAGCCTCATCCAGGCTGGCGTTTCTTCATCCGCCAGGAGAATTTCATGCCGACCAGCCGCGCCGATGTCGCCACCGAACATGCCAGCCGCTACCTGCAGCAACTCTGCAAGCACTGGTCGCACAAATTCCCGGTCGAGTTCGACCCGCGGCACGGCGCCATCGAGCTTTCGATCGGCCGCACCGTGATGGACGCCGACGACCAGGCGCTGCACATTGCTTTGGCCGCCGACGACGAAGCCTCGCTGGAGCGGCTGGAGACGGTGGTTGCGGACCACATCAAGCGCTTCGCCTTCCGCGAGGAATTGGCTTTCGACTGGCAAAAGGCCGCCTGACGATCGGCGATCAGGCGCCGGCTTTGCCGGCCATTTCGAGCAATGCCAGCACGCTGCGCCAGTTGCGCGCCGTGCCCGGCACTTTCAGCGTACGCGGGATGAGGTTGGCAAACACGGACTTGCCAAGCCCGTCCGGCGCGTGCAGGTAAAGCACGTCGTCCTTGATCTCGAAGCGTTCCGGGCCGGTGCATTTGTCGGCGAGCCGCCGCGCCTCCTCCTGCGTCGGCTCGCGCTCCAGCGCATAGGCATGCAGCTTGGCAGGCTCGCTGGCGATCTCGGGATAGGGGTTGTCCTTCACCAGCCGCTCCAACCAGCCGGCGTCGCGCACCATGATGCGCGAGTTGAAGCCCCACTTCTTCTCGAAGGCCGCCTCGATCTCCTTGGTCAGCGTCGCTGCATCCCCATTCTTCGCCCGGAACACGACATTGCCGCTCTGCACATAGGTCGCGACATCGGCGAAGCCGAGGCTTTCGAAGAAGGCCTTGAGCTCCGCCATCTTGACGATGCGGTTGCCGCCGACATTGACGCCGGAAAACAGCGCGACGAACACCACGCCTGGTTTTGCGCTCATATGATGAAACCCGCCAGCGTCTCGTTGTCCGTGATGTCCTGATACTGGACGCCCTCGGCGTCGAAATTGGCCTTCAGCAGGTCGAAATTGCGCCGGTCCTTGGTCTCGATGCCGATCAGCACCGAACCAAAATTGCGCGCCGACTTCTTCAGGTACTCGAAGCGGGCGATGTCGTCGTCGGGACCGAGCATTTCGAGGAAATCGCGCAGCGCGCCCGGCCGCTGCGGGAAGCGGATGATGAAATACTTCTTCAGCCCCTCGAAGCGCAACGCCCGCTCCTTCACGTCCGGCAGCCGCTCGAAGTCGAAATTGCCGCCGGAGACGACAGCGACGATGGTCTTGCCCCTGATCTCCTTGCGCGAAAAATCCTTCAGCGCGTCGATCGCCAGGGCGCCCGCCGGCTCCAGCACGACGCCCTCGACATTGAGCATCTCGATCATGGTGGCGCAAAGCCGGTTCTCCGGGACGAGCCGGACGGCGTCGGCGGCGAAGTCCTTGAGATGGCGCAGCGGCTCGCGGCCGATCTCGGCCACCGCGGCGCCGTCGACGAAATTGTCGACCTTGGCGAGCTTGACCCGCTTGCCGCCGGCAAGGCTCTCGCGCAGGCTCGGTGCGCCTGCCGGCTCGCAGAACACG
>JAFKFE010001107.1 GCA_017308345.1 Alphaproteobacteria bacterium
AGGACGGCATCGGTGTAGGTGCCGCCCGTATCGATGCCCAGATACAGCGGGAAAGCCTGTCCGATGGCTGCGTTCATAGGCCGCCCTGCCCTGGATTGGGAGAGAAATAGACCACGAATGTCATGCGGTGCCCAGCGGCCAGGGCTGGTCCGGACGGTAGAATAAAGCAAGCTTGAGGCTTTCGGCGATACGAACGGCCTTGCGCCAGAACGGGCCCGCTGTCTCGGCATCCAGCGATTCCGCGCAACTTTCGCCGAACAAAGCGAGCCAGCGATCGAAAAGCTCGATCTCCAAGCCTTCGATGCGTTTGTGGATCACGACAGGCTGGCCCCTGTAGCGGCCCGTGGCCAGCATCACCGACGACCAGAAGTCGTACATCTTCTGCAGATGCGGTCCCCATTCATCCTGGATGACGCGCTCGAAAATCGGGCCGAGGTCGGGATCGGCGCGAACCTTGTCATAGAATAGGTCCACGAGCCGGCGAATCTCCTGCTCGGAAACCAGAGCCCTGTCCTTCACGCTGGTGCTCACCGTTCGATACCCGCCCCGCCTTCAAACCATCGCGTAGGCGATATCGAGCGGAACGCGGTGGTCATCGACCGCCCGAACGCCGGCGGTGTTCTCGGCCAGAACAAGCGATGCCTTCCGTTCCTGTTCCGACATGTAACCGCCCCAGAGGGCGACCACCCCATTGGTCAAGACCAAGTAGGTTTCCCCGATCGACGGCCATGGTTCGTGCCGCAGTGCACTCACAATTTCCTGCCTGATACTGGCATCGTCGTGCACCGAGACCGGGCGAGGCAGGCTCTTCCTGGCGCAAGCAAGGGCACGCACCAGGTCCGCCCGGCAGACGATCCCCACGACCTGTCCGCCAACAACGACGAAGACGCGCCGGGCGCGATCGACTTCAAGCAGTGCGGCGATTTCGTCGATCGGAGTGCTTAGCGAAACGGTGACTACCTGCCTGGTCATGACGTCGGTCACATGGGCGGAGTGCGACTTTAGATAGTCCGCCGCGAGCGCCGCGTTGTTGCCGAAGAGCCGACTCCACCAGGAACGCCGCGGGGCGGCTGTCCCGATCTCCGCCCTGTGGATCAGGTCTTCTGCGCTTACGACCCCGAGCAGCGCGCCCTGGTCGATCACCGCAACCGCGCTCAAATCGCCCGTGACAAGGAGCTCGCACACTTCGTCCAATGTGCTGTGCGGCCCGACCGCGACCACCGGTGACGTCATGATATCCAATGCGACCAGCGTCCGTGCTCTGTCGGGAGACCGAATGCCTGGCAACGGAAGCACTTTGCGGTTATCGCTCTTGGACCTTCCCATCGTCTGCGCGCCTCACCGCGTCCTTCCCAGGTCGAACACCCCAACGGGCGGGCCTGCGACGACACCAACGCCGTCAGTTCGAACTGGAGATTCGGCCTCTTTTGCATGCAGGGCAAACGAAATTTATTGCCGCTTCAGCGCAAATAAATTGTACTAAATGACTCTTTTCTTTTGGGAGGCCGCATGCGTTTCTAAGTGGACGATATCGTTGGGTGCGCTTGCCGAGGCATTGGCATTCAACCCGTCCAGAGGTGGAAGGGAAATGCCGTTATGACGACCAGCTGGAGCGATCTCAGTACACAGGAGCAAACCGCCCTGAAGCGCATGAATCGCGGACCGTACCCAGGCCTGGACGAGACCCTGGCCAAGCGCCTCATCGCTCTCGGGCTGGCGCAGGAGAGGCCGAGCGGGATCGGCATAAGCAGGGCGGGGCGGGAATTGGTGATCGACATCCTGCTCCGCGGTCGACCTGACCGGCGCGACACCTGATCAATCAGCCGCCGCGCTGTTGCCGCGTCGGCCCATGCCTTAAGGACGGATGGCCGATCTCCCACCATTCAGCTGGAACAGCGATGTCCCGCTCTCGTGGCTATCATTTGACGACCTCCTTCAGGCCGCGAAGCGCCTCCTGGACATCGGCTCTCGCCTCGCCTGCTTCCGGATAGACCGCATAAGCCGGATAGGTGAATTCCGGCGCGCCCTCCACGACCTCCAGCTCTCCCGCCTCGATATGGGGAGCCGCGGCGCCCCTGCGGAAATAGCCCATTCCGCCGGCGCGCAGGATATAGCTCAAGCCCAGAGGGCCGAGCCCGACCAGCACTCCCGGCTCGCCGAATGTCGTGGAACTGGCGCCATGCAGGGCCGCAAACAGCGGGCCCCAGTCGACATAGACATAGTCGCTGGCCCGGTCTCCATCCTTGTCTACGGTCTTGACCAGCACGAGCTGCTCCTCGACAAGCAACTCCACCCGGAAGCCCGGCAACATCTTGGGCGCGTAGAGCACCGCGATGTCGAGGACTCCGGTCCTGAGCTGCTCGATGAGCTGATCGGGCACCCCTACCTGGGCATGGATAGCGATTTCCGGCTTCTCCTTCCGCATCCAGACCAGCCAGTCCAGCAATAGCGGATTCCAGAGGCTCAGCTCGCCGCCTAGCGCCACCACACTCGTCCGTCCCGACGGGATTGCGAGCTGGTGCCGGGCCCGTTCCCAGATCTGCACGAACGACTGAGCGTATCGCTCGAACTCGCGCCCCGCCGGCGTCAGCTGCGCGCCGTTCCGGTTACGGATGAAGAGCTGACGACCGAGCTCTTCCTCCAGCGTGCGGATGCGCGCGCTCACGGTCGTTTGCGTGACATGAAGACGATCGGCGGCCCTCAGGAAACTGCCTGAATGGACGATCTCAAGGAACGTGCGCGCACGATCGATGTCCACTAGCTCCTCCTGTTAATACAATAATTTTGCATTCATACAGCATTTAAATCCGTTTGCCTTCCTGTTTCCTGCGGAGCACTTTCCAGCAAAAGTGCACTGGCGCAGGGCGGAACGGCAGAGGCTAATCGAGGCGCATGGCCATCGACGCCGAGCAAACGAAGGTCACGTCGGACCGCATCGTGGAATCCGACCAGACCGACGACGTGGAGATGGAAATGAATCAAGTCGCCGACGCTGGGAGCCAATGGCTTGCGATACTGCTTTTCGTGTCGTGGTGGGCGCTTCTGGGATTGCTCGACCTGATGTTTCCGAGAGCGGGTTCGGAGATCCTAAAGCCGCCCGTCGGTGCAGTCCGCAATTCATCAGGGGAAGGCGCGGCTTCCCCCGTGAGAACTTGCGGCATAGTCAGCCGGGCCGATCCATCTTTCGATGAGCAGCATTTCTTGCACGGCGCGGCCAGCGCCTACGAAACGATTCTGCACGCTTACGCCAAGGGTGACATAAGAACACTGCGTTTGTTGCTGTCGCCGGAAGTGACGGCGGCCTTCGAGACCGCAATTGACGAACGACACCGATGCGGGGTCGAGATGGATATAACCTTCGTCTGCTTGAAGGAAGCGCTAGTGACCAATGCCGATGTGGCGGGGACAATGGCCGAGATCAGTGTCCGCTTCGTGGCCCAGCTTATCAGTGCGAGCCATTCGGCCAGCGGCGCGCTCGTCGACGGCGATCCGCATCGCATCATCGAAACAAGCGACGTATGGACGTTCTCGCGCGACCTTTCGCAAAGAAACCCGCAATGGCGGCTTGTGGCCACAGATGAGGACGACCGGCTCAAAGCAGCTTCTTGACCTGTGCTGTTCGTTATCCGGTTCCGATGCCGTGTCTGACGAGTTCTTGCAATGCCCCTTAGCAACGCTCAATCTTGCCTACCTCTCACGGGGAGCGCCGACAACCGCATGTCGTCCGGCGCGACGGTCGTTTAGATCAAGCCCGACCGACTATATCTTCCGGCACATTAGAAGTTCGCCGACCGCCGAGCCTGTTCACAGAAAAACTCTGTTGGAATTGGAACCAATGCGCAGCCCGTTCCAGCAGTCCGTCTTCATCTGCTGCGAAGCTCCTGCGGCCTCGGCTAGCCTCGCTCTGCCAGTTTGAGCTTCAGGTAGCGGCCGACGAGGATGGATGCCGGATAGAGGACCTCCTCTTCCGTCCGTGCGTGAAGCTCAAGCTTTTCCGCGAACTTGACGATCTCAGGCCTGTTTTCCGCCTTCGCTGCTTCGGCGAGCCGCTTCAGTTCGCCAACAATGATCTGGTGGTCGGCGAGCATGGCATCGAGATCCGCCTCGAGCCGGTCTGTCATCTTGGTCGCCTCGGCCATCTCGGGCGCGATCCTTCCTTCCGATAGCGCCCTCAACAGCCCG
>JAFKFE010001108.1 GCA_017308345.1 Alphaproteobacteria bacterium
CGGCCGCGTGGTTTTCCTTGACGAGGGCCTCCAGGCCCGGTTCGAAAATCGGGATCAGACCCTGGTTGAGCCGCTCCACCTTCTTCTCGTCGATATCGACGCACACCACCTCGTGGCCGACCTCGGCAAGGACCGCGGCTTGGACGAGACCGACATAGCCAATCCCAAACACCGTCAAATTCATTTGGTTCTGTTCCTGTTGAGGGCCGGGCCGCGGGCGGTCCGGCCGATTCTGGTGTCCCCCAGGCCTGACGGCCTAGTTGGAATTACTTATGCTGCATGCCAGCGATTCCGGGAACTGGCATGGCTGGCCCAAGGCGGTGAACGCGACACGCTTGACCTCCATGGTCACCTTGCTGCCGGGATCGACGAAGGCGCCCATCCAGTTGGTCAGCTTGTCGCTGCCCCAGAGGCTGAAGAAGATCTTCTGCGAATGCGTCGGCAACTCGTCGGGGTTGGTCACCTCATGGACGAGCTTGCCGTTGACGTACCAGCGCAGCCGGTCCTTCTCCCAGACGAAGCCATAATCGTTGAAGCCCTTGTCGGCGCCGCCCTCGACGTCGACCAGCTTGCCGTTCTTCGGCTTGCCCTGGATGTAGCTGTTGACCTGCACCTTCGACGGGTCCTTGGTGAGGACCTCGAAGTCGATCTCGTCCCAGGGCTGTTTGTCCTGCGGGCCGATATAGGAGAAGAAGGCGGCGTTGAGGCCGGAGCCGGTGCCGGTCTTCATGCGCGCCTCGTAAACGCCGTAGCCGTAACGCTGCTTGGTCTGGATCTCGGCGCAAGCGAACTCGCGGTCCTTCAGCTTGCGCTTTTCGAAGCCCAGCGACAGCACGCCGTCGGAAAGCCGCACCAACTCCTTCGACCAGATGCAGTTCTGATGGGCGCCGTTGCTCCAGCCGTCCGAGACGAACCAGCGGGAACGGTCGAAATTCGAGAAATTGTCGACGAAGGACGGCGCACTCTGCAGCTCTTGTTGCGCTGCTTGCGCGTGCGCGGGGTGCAGGCTCGCCGCAAGGGCCGCGGCAGTTGCAACCAAGGCGCCGACGACGCCAAGCAGGCTGGCCAATCCATTCCCGGGCGCATGCGACGACACGCACGCCATGGTGGAGGTGCTGGGATCTGCGTTCATAACAAACTCACCTTGTGTTGTCCGCCCAACCCAAAGTTACCCTGGCCCGCGCGAGCGCGCCGCGTTTGGTCCTCCGCCCTTTTGAACTCCTCTAATGTCTCGTACCGATGACGGCGCCCGAAAGCGCCCTCAGCCTCTTGCAACGATCTGCCGGGCAGACCGGTCCGAACCGTCCTCGACAATCGCGTCGAGCGAATGACGCAATTCCTTCATCAGGCCTTTCTGGCGAGCCAGTTCCGCGATGCGCCGCTCGCAATTGAGGATCGAATTGGTCATCGCGCTGACATCCGATCCCTTGCTGGTCGACGCCGAACCATTCTCCATCGCCTCGACCAGAAAAGCCGCGTTGGCAGCCGTCGACCTGTACCGGTTCTCCAGACCTGTTTTCTCCGTCTCGATCTCGGCCGCGATCTGGTCGAACAGCTTCGCCAGCCGGTCGAAACGCTGGAGGTCGGTCTCCCGGTCGCGAGCCGGATTCCGAGACCTGAAGCCGAAAATCGAAGCCATCCTGCCGGCCTTTCGAAATTGCTGCATTGCAGCATAGACTGCCATTCCCGCAGCGACTAGGCAACATCATAGTTTTCCGAATACGGATTTTTTGAGGGAAGACGGTTTGCGGCGCGATGCGGGATCACTCGTTTGCAGCGCTCGTCGCCGCCATCAGGAAGCGCGTCGGCGGTATTTGTTGCCTTGCAGCAATCCCGGTGCGCCGGAACAGCGCGTCGAGCTTGTCGGCGGCGACGCCACGCACGATCGGGATCAGGTTCGACTGGCTGGCAAAGGCGTAAGCCGCGGCCGAGGCCAGCCCACGCTCCGCCTTCACGTCGAGGAAATTGCGCAGCCGGTATTTGTCACGCACATGGCGCTCATGGCGCCGCAGCGCGGCCTTCGAGCGCTCCGGAAGGTTGTCGATCCGAAGCAGCGCCAGGTCGGCATCGGCGAGACGCTTCAGGTCCTGCGTCCTGTGGCGGCCGCTCAGCGAATCGGCGCGGACGATCGCGCCATAGCCGCAGGACTTGATGACCTTGAAGCGCGCGCCGCGGGCGACGGCGCGCGCATAAAGCTCGTAGTCTTCGCCCAGACGCAGGTTTTCATCGTAAACCAGCCCATGCCGCTCGAGGAAAGCCCGGCGGATCACGGGTTTCAGGAAACCGAGCTCGCCGCGCAGGACGCGGCGGCGCGAGATGTTGCCGTCGATGAAGCGCTCGAAATCGAGAAATTCCGGATCGGCCGCGAAAGGCGGCGCGGCGACCTTGGCGAGATCGGTCGCGGCATCGTCGCGGATCAGCATGATGTTGTCGGCGGCGAAATCCCAATCGGCGCTGGCGAAAAGCCGGCGAAAGCGGCCTTCGAGGAAGAAATCGTCGGCGTCGAGAATGCTGATGAATGGCGATTTGGAGGCCTGGATGGCGACGTTGCGGGCGGCGGAAGGACCGCGGTTGACGTCGAGGCGGATGACGGCAAGGCGGCCGCTGCCGTCGTCGGCGGCACGGGCCACATCCTTGGTGTTGTCGGTGGGGGCGTCGTCGACCACGACGACTTCGGCGACTTCCGTCTCGCGTAGCGCCGAAGCGATGGCGACGGGGATCGTGCGCGCCGCATTGCTCGCGGCAATAATGACGCAGACTCCCAGGGCCGCCATGGGGCTCGTCACAGGCGTCGTCACGGGCATGGGCTTACCTTTCGCTTGCATGATTGGCCGCCCCGCCCACGATCTTGATCATTTCGCCCCGCGCCGGCCCGACAGTGGCCGGGCGCTCGAAGATGCGCCGGCTGAGATCGGCGGATGCCGCCCAGCCGGCTTCGGCCAGGTAACGGACAGGCTCGCGACCGCACAATTCCCACAGCACATGGCGGCGCTGCGGCCAGCGCAGCGACGCAAGCCAGGGCGCGATCACCATGTGGAAGAGATCGGCGCTGTCGATGCGCGCCAGGATGCGGGCCGCGCGATCCGAGAGCAGGCCGCCCCCGGCGCCAAGCAGCACGTCGGCGGCGCGCAGTCCCAGAAGCAGCGTATCCGCCAGGCCCTGCCCGGCGGCGTGGTCGAGCACCATCCGCTGCTCGGCTTCGCTCAACCGGCTGGCGCTGGCCCTGACATCGCAGACATAGCCGGCGCAAGGTTCGCGATTGAAGAAGGCCTTGGCGACGCTGATCGAGGACAAAAGCAAGGTGTCGGCCGCCGAGATGATCGGCAAGGCGGCGCCGGCCACCTCGACCTCGCGCTTGCGGCGCAGGAAGCCGTCGATGTCGCGCGGGCTCGGCGAACCAGGCTGCTGCAACCGGTGATGGAGGTCGACCGTCGACGCCCTCGCGCCGTCTTCACGAACCATATGCTGCTCGCCGAGGAAGCGGACCCACCAGACCGAGCGCGACTTGCCGGCAACCTCGTAGCCGATCGTGCGCAAGGCCTCGCGGGCCTTGGCGAAACTCGCTGGCGAAACCAGTATGTCGGCATCGCCGGAAGGCTTCATGAAGTAATCGCCGTAAAGCAGATGCTGCTGGAGCGGTCCCTTGAGGAAGACGAAATCGACCCGGCTGTCGCGCAGCACGCGATCAATGGCCATGGAGTCCCCGATGCAGGCGGCATTCATCGACATCGTGCGCCGGCGGTAGCCATCGAGCCAACCAGGCAAATCGGGAGGCATAGCGCCGGCGGGCGCGCGCGCGAGCGCCTTGAGCAGGAAGACGGCGACCTTGTTCAGCCTCGCGATGTCGGCGACATGTGCCGCGGAGATCGGGGTAGCCGAGATTGTCCGCGCCGGCATGTCGGCCCTGTCCTCGGCGGCGTTGGCGCCCGGCGCGAAAAACAGTCTCAGACAGGCTTGTACAAAGGCGACTTCATCGGCACAGCCGGCGGCGCGCAGCCTTTCATAGGAGCCATCCCGCACCGCCATGCCCGATGTCGTTCTCCGCAAAACGCCGCCCGAGGCGGTTATATCGCAACTGCGAAGAAAAGCACTGGAAAATTTGATGCGACCGCTCGAGACACCGCCGGGATCATTTCATCTATGCAACCATAGCGTTTAAAACCGCTACATGCTCAATCACT
>JAFKFE010001109.1 GCA_017308345.1 Alphaproteobacteria bacterium
CGCATCGACCCGCAGGAGCAGGAATCGGACCTGCGCTCGGCGCAGGCCGATCTCGACGCCGCGCAGGCGCAGTTGACCCAGGCCACGGCCACCTACCAGCGGCAGAAGACGCTGCTTTCGCAAGGCTTTACGACAAGGCGGGATTTCGACAGCGCCGACCAAGCACTGAAAGTGGCGCAGGGCAGCGTCGACGCCGCGCAAAGCGCATTGGCCAACGCCAGGGAAAACCTCTCCTACACCGAGCTCAAGGCAGGCGCCGCCGGCGTCATCACGGCGCGCCAGGTCGAGGCCGGCCAGGTGGTGCAAGCGGCGCAGACCGTGTTCACCATCGCCGAGGACGGCGACCGCGACGCCGTCTTCAACGTGCACGAAACGCTGGTTGCCCAGACGCCGCCTTCCCCCGCGGTGACGATCACGCTGCTTTCCGACCCGCAGGTCCGGGCGATCGGCAAAGTGCGCGAGATCTCGCCGGCGGTCGATACCGCGTCCGGATCGATCCGGGTCAAGGTCGGCATTCCCGATACGCCCGCAGGCATGCCGCTCGGCGCCGCCGTCATCGGCACCGTCAGCGCCAGGTCTGTGAGAGCGATCCTGTTGCCCTGGCAGGCGCTGACCTCGGCTGCCGGCAAGCCCGCCGTCTGGATCGTCGATCCAGCGAGCAAGACTGTGACGACGGCTCCGGTCGAGGTGCTCGCCTTCGATTCCGGCATCGTCGTCGTCGACAAGGGCTTGCAGGAAGGCCAGAGCGTCGTCACCGCCGGCGGGCAATTGCTAAGCCCCGGACAGACGATCGAGGTGGCGGGGGCGAGCCAATGAACCGGTTGCCTCGCATTGCTCCCCTGCTGATCCTTGCGGCGGTTGCCGCCTGCTCGCGCTCGGAGGAGAAGCCGCCGGAGGTCATCCGGCCGGTCCTGTCGACAGAGGTCGAGCCGAAGACCGTCGAGACCTTCGGCTTTGCCGGTTCGGTCGAGCCGCAATACAGCGCCGACCTTGCCTTCCGCCTGCTCGGCCGCGTCGTCTCGCGCGACGTCAAGGTCGGCGACCTCGTCACCAAGGGCACGACGATCGCCGCGCTCGATCCGACGGGACTGGAGCTTGCCGTCCAGGCATCGAAAGCGGACCTGTCGAATGCGCAGGCGCAGTTCGCCAACGCCGCCGCAAGCGAGGATCGCCAGCGCCAGTTGCTTGCGTCCGCCAACACCTCGCAGGCCACTTTCGATGCCGCGAAACAGGCGCGGCAGGCAGCGCAGGCCGGTGTCGAGCGGGCCAATGCCACTTTGGCCAAGTCACAGGAGCAGCTCGGCTATGCCCGGCTGTTCTCCGATTTCGACGGCGTCGTCACCGCTACCGGCGCCGAGGTCGGCCAAACCGTTTCGGCCGGGCAGACCGTCGTCACCGTGGCGCGCACCGACCCGCGCGAGGCCGTGGTCGACATCCCCGACCAGTTGATCGGCGACCTCACCGTCGGTATGCCCTTCGAGATCGTCCTGCAGTCGGTGCCGACCATCAAGACCGACGCCAGACTGCGCGAGATCGCGCCGCAGTCGGAAGGCACGACCCGCACGCGACGCGTCAAGCTGACGCTGGTCGATCCGCCATCGGCGTTCCGGCTCGGCTCGACGATCACGGCGACGCGCATGACCAAGGTCGCGCCGACGATCGAGCTGCCGATATCGGCGCTGCTCGAAAAGGACGGCTCCGACAAAGTCTGGGTCGTCGATCCGCAATCCTCCAGCGTGAGCACGCGCGAGATCAAGGTCGCGTCCAAGAGCAGCGACAGCTTCACGGTGGCCGAAGGGCTGGAGGCCGGGATGCGCGTCGTCACCGCCGGCGTCCACAGTCTGACTGAAGGCCAGAAGGTCAGGGTGCTGGAGGGCGGGGTCTGATGAAGGGCTTCAATCTCTCCGACTGGGCGCTCAGCCACCGCTCCATGGTCTGGTATTTCATGCTGGTCTTCGTGGCGGCCGGCATCTTCTCCTATCTCAATCTCGGCCGCGAGGAAGATCCCGCCTTCACCATCAAGACCATGATCATCCAGGCCAACTGGCCTGGCGCCTCGGTCAAGGAGACGGTGCAGCAAGTGACCGACCGCATCGAGAAGAAGCTCGAGGAGCTCGACAGCCTCGACTTCACCCGGTCCATCACCACTGCCGGCCAGACCGTCATCTTCGTCAACCTGAAGCCGACCACCAAGGCGCGCGATGTCGTGCCGAACTGGCTTCAGGTTCGCAACATGGTCAACGACATCAAGGCGCAGTTCCCGCAAGGCGTGCAGGGACCGTTCTTCAACGACCGCTTCGGCGACGTCTACGGCAACATCTATGCCTTCACCGCCGACGGGCTGACGCCGCGCCAGTTGCGCGACTATGTCGAGGACGTCCGCACCAAGATCCTCACCGTGCCGAATGCCGGCAAGGTCGATCTGGTCGGCGCGCAGGACGAGGCGATCTATCTGGAATTCTCGACGCGCCAGATCGCGGCGCTCGGCCTCAACCAGCAGCAAATCGTGGCCAGCCTGCAGGCGCAGAACGCGATCACGCCGTCCGGCGTCATCCAGTCCGGCCCCGAGCGGATCAGCGTGCGCGTCGGCGGCCAGTTCACCTCCGAGGAGAGCCTGCGGGCCATCAACCTGCGCGTCAACGACCGCTTCTTCCGGCTGAGCGACGTGGCGACGATCCGGCGCGGCTATGTCGATCCGCCGACGGCGCTGTTCCGCTTCAACGGCCAGGATGCGATCGCCTTGGCCATAGGCATGAAGCCCAACGCCAACCTGCTGAAATTCGGCGAGGCGCTGCATGAGGAGATGCAAAAGGTGCTGGCCGACCTGCCGGTCGGCGTCGGCGTGCATCTGGTCGCCGACCAGCCGGTCATTGTCGAGGAGGCGGTCTCGGGCTTCACGCGCGCGCTGTTCGAGGCGGTCGCGATCGTGCTCGCCGTTTCCTTCATCAGCCTGGGGCTGCGCGCCGGCTTCGTCGTCGCGCTGTCGATCCCGCTGGTGCTGGCCATCACCTTCACGGTCATGGAATATCTCGGCATATCGCTGCAGCGCATTTCGCTCGGCGCGCTGATCATCGCGCTCGGCCTTCTGGTCGACGACGCGATGATCGCGGTCGAGATGATGGTGGCGCGGCTGGAGGTCGGCGACAACCTGCGCAAGGCGGCGACCTATGTGTACACCTCGACCGCCTTTCCGATGCTGACCGGCACGCTGGTGACGGTCGCCGGGTTCATCCCGATCGGGCTCAACTCGAGCGCCGCCGGCGAATACACCTTCACGCTCTTCGTCGTCATCGCGGTGTCGCTGCTCGTGTCATGGATCGTGGCGGTGCTGTTCGCGCCGCTGCTCGGGGTCACCATCCTGCCGGCGACGATGAAGACCAAGCATCACGACCAGCCCGGACGCTTCACCTCGCTGTTCCGGCGCGTGCTGGTCTTCTCCGTGCGCCGCCATTGGCTGACGATCATCGTGACCGTGCTTGTGTTCGCCGCCTCGGTCGCCGGCTTCGGCCTCGTCCAGCAGCAGTTCTTCCCGCCGTCCGACCGGCCGGAGCTGATCGTCGACTGGAACCTGCCGCAGAATTCGTCGATTGCGGAGACGCGCGACCAGATGGAGCGCTTCGAGCAGCGGGCGCTGGTCGGCAATCCCGACATCGACCGCTTCTCCTCCTATATCGGCCAGGGCGCCGTGCGTTTCGTGCTGGCCTATGACGTGCAGCCCGCCAATCCCTATTTCGGCCAGACCGTCATCGTCACCAAGAGCATCGAGGCGCGCAACCGGGTGAAGCCGGCGCTGGAGAAGCTGCTGCGCGAGGAGTTCGTCGGCACCGACGCCTTCGTCAAACTGCTGGAACGCGGTCCGCCTGTCGGCAGGCCGGTGCAGTACCGCGTCGGCGGCCCCGATATCCAGACGGTGCGGGAACTGGCGCAACGGTTTGCCGGCGTGATCTCGGCCAATCCGAAGCTGGCGGCACCCACCTTCGACTGGAACGAGCCGCAGCGCGTGCTGAGGGTCGACGTGCTGCAGGACAAGGCGCGCCAGCTCGGCATCACCTCGTCCGACATCGCCAGCGCGCTGAACAGCACGGTGGGCGGCTCGACGATCACCCAGGTGCGCGACGCGACCTATCTCATCAATGTCGTGGCGCGTTCGCGCGAGGCCGAGCGCGGCTCGATCG
>JAFKFE010001110.1 GCA_017308345.1 Alphaproteobacteria bacterium
GACGCTGCTGGCGGAAAAGGACGGCGGCATCAACCCGGCCAAGATCGCGCCGAAGGCCAGGGTGTATTGACCATGGCGTCGGCGGCCTCGGGATATTCCGGCACGCCCCTTCTGGCCAAGCTCGGCCTGAAGGACGGCATGGTCGCCGCCTTCGTCGCGCTGCCGCCGGAGCTCGATGATCTGGCCGAAGCGGTGTCCTTCGCCAAGGTCGACCGGCCCGCCGATTGGGCGGCGATCTCGGGCCGCCAGAAATACGATGCCGTGCACGCCTTCACCCGCCAGCGCGCCGAGATCGAGGACGGCCTGACCGGCATCGAGATGGCGATCAAGCGCGACGGCATGGTGTGGGTCTCCTGGCCGAAGAAGGCCTCGAAAGTGCCGACCGACGTCACCGAGGACGTGATCCGGTCGGAGGCGCTGAAGCGCGACCTGGTCGACGTCAAGGTCGCCGCCATCAACGAAATCTGGTCCGGGCTGAAGCTCGTCATCCGAAAGGACCGCAGGTAATGGTCGAACTCACGCTTCCCAAGAATTCCAAGGTTCAGCAGGGCAAGACCTGGCCGAAGCCGGAAGGCGCCACCAACCTGCGCGAATACCGCATCTACCGCTGGTCGCCGGACGACGGTGGAAACCCGCGCATGGACACCTATTTCGTCGACATGGACGATTGCGGGCCGATGGTGCTCGACGCGTTGCTGTGGATCAAGAACAAGATCGATCCGACGCTGACGCTGCGCCGCTCCTGCCGCGAGGGCATTTGCGGCTCCTGCGCCATGAACATCGACGGTTCGAACACGCTCGCCTGCACCAAGGGCGCCGATGACATTTCGGGCGCCGTGAAGATCTATCCGCTGCCGCATATGCCGGTGATCAAGGACCTGGTGCCGGATCTCACCAATTTCTACGCCCAGCACGCTTCGATCGAGCCTTGGCTGAAGACGGTGTCGCCGGAGCCCGCCAAGGAATGGCTGCAGAGCCACGAGGATCGCGCGAAGCTCGACGGGCTTTACGAGTGCATCCTTTGCGCCTGCTGCTCGACGTCCTGCCCGAGCTACTGGTGGAACGGCGACCGCTATCTCGGCCCGGCGGTGCTGCTGCAGGCCTATCGCTGGCTGATCGATTCCCGCGACGAGGCCAAGGGCGAGCGACTCGACAACCTCGAAGACCCGTTCCGGCTCTATCGCTGCCACACCATCATGAACTGCGCGCAGACCTGCCCGAAGGGGCTCAATCCCGCCAAGGCGATCGCGGAGATCAAGAAGATGATGGTGGAGAGACGGGTTTAGTCACTCGTTGCTCCGCATTTCGAGGTAGCGATCCTTCGCGCCCCTCTCTGTCCTGCCGGACATCTCCCCCACAAGGGGGGAGATTGGCAGCTTTGGCGCTCCGCTCAACCCTGATACGTTGGAGATTGGCGAAAGCCGCGGCGACATCTGATCTCCCCCCTTGCGAGGGAGATGGTCGGCAGGCCAGAGGGGCTGTCCCTCCAGCTATCAAAGGATAGACAACCAATGACCGATCTCCCTATCCTCTCCGCCGTCGAAGCTCGCGTGCTGGGCTCGCTGATCGAGAAGAAGGAGCTGACGCCGGACGTCTATCCGCTGACGCTGAACGGCGCGCATCAGGCGGCCAACCAGAAGACGGCGCGCGAGCCGGTGATGGCGCTGGAATTGACCGAGGTCAGGCGGGCGCTGAGCACGCTGGAGCAGAAGGGGATGGTGCGCCAGGCCTTCGCCTCGCGGGTCGAGCGCTACGAGCATCAGATGGCGCAGCGTTTTTCGCTGACCACGCCGCAGATCGCCGTCATCGGCCTCTTGCTCCTGCGCGGCGCGCAGACGGCGCATGAACTGCTTGCCCGCTCGGAACGCATGGCGCGCTTTGCCTCGATCGAGGAACTGCGCGACAATCTGGACCTGATGATCGGCCGCCGGCCGCCGCTGATCCAGCTGCTCGAACGCGCGCCCGGCCAGCGCGAGGAACGCTACGTGCATCTCTTGAGCGGGCCGGTGGAGGCGGCGGCGGTGGCCGCGCCGTGGCTGCCGCCGGCGACAGTTGCGGATAGCGATCTCGAAGCGCGGGTGAAGGCGCTGGAGGAAGAGGTCGCGGCGTTGCGGGCGAAGATCGAGGCGCTGGGTTTGTAGCCAGCGCAAAACGCTGGCGCGAGGCCCCCCTCTCTGTCCTGCCGGACATCTCCCCCTCAAGGGGGGAGATCAGATGTCACGCCGGCATTCGCCAATCGCCGAGGTTGAAAGAGGAGCGCCAGCGATTGAGCTGCCAATCTCCCCCCTTGAGGGGGAGATGCCCGGCAGGGCAGAGAGGGGGGCGAAGGATCGCCGCCCTCTAAAACCGGTCACCCCAGCTTCGCATCCAGCGACACCTTGATCGCTCCCAGCGCCTTCGAGACCGGGCATTCGGCCTTGGCCTTCTCGGCCAGTTCCTTGAACTTCGCCGCGTCGATGCCCGGCACCTTGCCGACCAGGGTGATGGCGCTGCCGGTGATGCCGGTGCCGGGCACCAGCGTCACCACCGCCTTGGCGTCGAGCTCGGCGGCGGGTGTGCCGTTCTCGGCCAGGAAATGCGACAGCTGCATGGCGTAGCAGCCCGCATGCGCGGCGGCGATCAGCTCTTCCGGATTGGTGCCGGACTTGCCGCTCTCGTCCTGGAAGCGCGCCTTGAACGAATAGGGCGTGCCCTTCAAGGTGCCGCTCTGCGTGTCGAGCGTGCCCTTGCCTTCCGTCAAATTGCCTTTCCAGACGGCGTTAGCGGTGCGGTCCATGGAGTCCTCCTGGTCTGTCGGGGTTGCGCCGGCGGGCGCCGGCGTTCTCCTGAACTATAGCGCGGGCGGGCCGGAAGACCATCCATGGCCCGGCATGATTGTGTTCGCGCGATGCGCGTCGAAACTTATCAAAAAAATGCGCGCAAAAATGTCGGCTTCCCATCGGCCCGACCGTCCTGCGGGCGGCCACTCGCGGCCGATGGAGGTCAAGGATGGTTAATCTGTATCTTGCGATCTGGAGCAAGCCCCGGCGAAAAGCCCGGCGACCGGAAGAGTTCTGGCTTGACCCGCCAACGTCCGGTTTCGGCCGCCTGGCAGTGGCCGCAGCCATTATCGGCGTCGCGGCATGCCTGCTCGACCACGCGGCGACGGCAGGCAGAACCGACACCGCCGCCTTCCATGATGCGTCAGCGAAAGGAAGCTCGAAATGAAATATGTCCTGCTGGTCTATGGCGAGGAAAAGGACCTCTTCGCGCTGACGCCTGAGCGCGCGGCAAAACTCGATGCCGACTCGCTTGCCTATGACAGGGCGCTCGACCGTGAAGGCAAGCTGGTCGTCGCGCAGGCGCTGCAATCGGTGAAGACCTCGAAGTCGCTCAGGCGGCGCAAGGGAAAGGCGGTGGTGACCGATGGGCCGTTCGCCGAGACCAAGGAGCAGTTGCTCGGCTTCGTCATGGTCGAGGCGGCGGACCTTGCCGAGGCGCTGAAGATCGCCGACGGCATTCCGCTGGCCGAGCTCGGCACCATCGAGGTCCGGGCGATCTACGACATACCGGGGTCCTGATCGCCCCGACTTGCATGCGGCTCAGATCGCCTCGCCCTTGAGCAGCCTTGGCGTGTCCCCTGACAGGCCAGAGGCCTGGCGGATGAAGAAGTCCTTCAGCCGCGGCATGCGCTCCACGAGGCCCAAGCCGATGTCGCGCACGGCGCGCAGCGGGCCGATGTCGTTGGAAAACATCCGGTTCAGCACGTCGGTGGTGACGCCCATCTGGAAAGTGTCGAACCGCCGCCATTGCTGGTAGCGCTCCAGCACGTCGAGCGCGCCGATGTCCTGGCCGAGCCGGTCGGCCTCGACCAGCACCTCGGCGAGCGCGGCCACGTCCCTGAAGCCGAGATTGAGCCCCTGGCCGGCGATCGGGTGGATGCCGTGGGCGGCATCGCCGGCGAGCGCGATGCGCGGCGCGATGAAGGCGCGGGCGAGCGTCAGGCCGAGCGGCCAGGCGCGCGGCTTGTCGACGACGCGGACTTCACCGAGCTTCAGGCCGAAGCGCTGCTCCAGATCGTGTTCGAAAACGAACTCGTCGCCTTCGACCAGCGCCTTGGCGTCCGCCGTGCGCTCCACCCACACGATCGACGAGCGGTTGGTTCCGTCCTTGTCCG
>JAFKFE010001111.1 GCA_017308345.1 Alphaproteobacteria bacterium
GCAATCCGGAACCGATCAATATGTCATAGGCGCGGTCGCCGAGGCCGACCTCGACCTTCACCTGTTCGGCATCGCTCACGGCTGCACCTCGTCAGTTGTGGCGCTTGCAACGCCTGCCGCGATCGTGTCGACGCCGAGATGGGCGCAGAGCGCCCCGACCACCTCGCCGGCAATGATCTCCTTGCGGTCGTCGCGCGTCGGCACGGTTAGGTCGGCGGTGGCGTAGACCGGGTAACGCTCGCCCATCAGCCGCTCCAGCACGCCGCGCGGATCGGGGTTCTTCAACAGCGGCCGGTTCTGTTTCTTCGAGACCCGCTCCATCAGGAGGTCGAGGTCAGCCTTCAGCCAGACCGATACGCCGTAGGCCGCGATCGCCTCGCGCGTCTGCGCGTTCATGAAGGCGCCGCCGCCGGTCGACAGCACCTGCGGGCCATTCTCCAGCAGGCGCAGGATCACGCGCTGCTCCAGCGCGCGGAATTCCGGCTCGCCATAGCGCTCGAACAGCTCCGGCACCGTCATGCGCGAGACGCTTTCGATCTCCTGGTCGCTGTCCATGAAGGGCAGCGACAACATCGTCGCCACCTTGCGGCCGATCGCCGTCTTGCCGGCGCCCATCAGCCCGACGAAGACGATCGAGCGGCCGCCGAGCCGTTCGATCAGCGCGGCATGGCCTTCGTCCGTCGGATTTGCTGGCAGAGCATTCATCAGGGCCTCTTTGCGCCGTATCGACATCAAAAGCCTGTTTGCGTCAAGCACGGCCGGACAAACGGCCGGACGCCTTCCCGCCAAAACCTTCTGTTCACCGGGAATCCTTCGTCCTTGAATTGGCCGGATTGGCGTCCCATAAGGGCACAGGGCTTTGGGAACGCAGAACAACAAGACGGGCGAAAATTGAATGCCGACTTTGTTTCGCTTCGTCGTGACGCTGGCGGTTCTGGCAGGCATTGCCTATGGCGCGATGTTCGCGCTGGCTATGTTCGTGGAGCCGAAAAAGGCGGAGATGAGCATCCGCATTCCCGCCGAGAAGCTCAATCCGAAGAAGAATTGATCCCGGCCAGATGAAAAGCGCGGCCCGTATCGAAGCCTTCCTGGAAATGATGAGCGCCGAGCGCGGCGCGGCCGAAAACACGCTTTCCTCCTACCGCCGCGACTTGGAAGACGCTTCCGAAGCCATAAGTGGCGGACTGGTGGGCGCCGGACCTGCCGATATCCGCGCCTATCTCGACGACATCGCCGCGCGTGGCTTCGCGCCGACCTCGCAGGCGCGCAAATTGTCGGCGATCCGCCAGTTCTTCAAATTCCTCTATGCCGAAGGACTGCGCGGCGACGACCCGACCGGCACGCTGGACAGCCCGCGCAAGGGCCGGCCGCTGCCGAAGACGATGAGCGAGGCCGAGACCGGACGCCTGCTCGACCGGGCGGCCCTGGAAGCGGGCGAATCCGGCCCGGACGGCGACCGGCTGGCCGCCCTGCGCCTGCACGCGCTGGTCGAGGTGCTCTACGCCACGGGCCTGCGCGTATCGGAGCTGGTCGGCCTTCCGGTCACGGTGGCGCTGCGCGACGACCGCTTCTTCATGGTGCGCGGCAAGGGCGACAAGGAACGCATGGTGCCGCTCTCGGCCAAGGCGCGCGCCGCCATGCGCGCCTGGCTTGCCGCGAGGGCCGAGCGGCCGGCCTTCGCCGAGAGCCCGTTCCTGTTTCCGGCCTCCTCCGACAGCGGCCATCTTTCCCGGCAGGTTTTCGCCCGCGATCTCAAGGGGTTGGCCGCGCGTTCGGGGATAGCCGCGGCGAAAATCTCGCCGCATGTGCTTCGCCATGCTTTTGCCAGCCATCTCCTGCAGAACGGCGCCGATCTCAGAGCCGTTCAACAACTCCTTGGCCATGCCGACATCTCGACCACGCAGATCTACACCCATGTGCTGGAGGAGCGGCTGGTGCGGCTGGTCAACGATCATCATCCGCTTGCCGACTAGGCCTCATATCGCTATGTGAGGGCGACGTTCCACCGCCCGGAGCCGGCATTTCAGCGGTTCCGCCAGTCATTTGCCTTCCGACGGATCGGTCCGCTCAAGCATGTACAACTACCTCGACTTCGAAAAGCCGGTGCAGGATCTGGAGCTCAAGATCCTTGAGCTGAAGAAGCTCGCCGAGAACGGCGAGGCGGTCGATGTCGCCGAAGAGATCAGCAGGCTTGAAAAGCGCTCGCGCGACGCTTTGCGCGACCTCTACAAGGCGCTGACCCCCTGGCAGAAGGTGCAGGTCGCGCGCCATCCCGACCGCCCGCACTGCGTCGACTACATCAAGGCGCTGTTCACCGATTTCACACCCCTGGCGGGCGACCGCAATTTCGGCGACGACCAGGCGATCGTCGGCGGCTTCGCCCGCTTCCGCGGCGAGCCCGTCGCGGTGATCGGCCAGGAAAAGGGCTCGGACACGGCAAGCCGCATCAAGCACAATTTCGGTTCTGTGCGGCCGGAGGGGTACCGCAAGGCGGTGCGGCTGATGGAATTGGCCGATCGTTTCAAGATTCCGCTTCTGACGCTGGTCGACACTGCCGGCGCCTATCCCGGCGTCGGCGCCGAGGAGCGTGGCCAGGCCGAAGCGATCGCCCGCTCGACCTCCGCCTGCCTTTCGCTGAAAGTGCCGTCGATCTCGGTGGTCATCGGCGAAGGCGGCTCCGGCGGCGCCATCGCGATCGCCACCGCCAACCGCGTCTACATGCTGGAGCACGCCATCTATTCGGTGATCTCGCCGGAGGGCGCGGCCTCGATCCTGTGGCGCGACACCACCCGCTCGAAGGATGCGGCGACCAACATGAAGATCACCGCGCAGGATCTTCTGGAGATGAAGATCATCGACGCCATCATCCCCGAGCCGATGGGCGGCGCCCAGCGCGCGCCGGAAACGGTGATTGCCTCGACCGGCGACCTCATCGCCAGGACGATGAAGGATTTTGCCGGCGCCAACACCGATTTCCGCGAGCAGCGCCGAGAGAAATATCTGGCGATGGGCCGCAGCCTTTAATCGGGCGTCTGCTGGTAAACTGTGGCGGCCACGACCAATTTCGCCACAAAAATGCCGCCGCATTCGGCTCAATGGAACTTGCCGTGAGGGGTTGGCCAAGGCTTGCGGTAAGGAATTTTCAAGGTTAACGGGCTTACGGTCCACTGGTGTTCAGCCTGCGGGCCAGGCCATGCGGAGAGCCGTTGGCCCGAAAGAAGAGACGTAGCCGTACCGATGTTTGCCAAGCTTGCCCGCACCGGAATCCTGATCGCCGCCGTCGGCCTCGCCGGCTGCAACGATTCTTCGATGAAGGATTTCGCGCCGGAAGCCAACAAGCCGCTGCCGGACAAGATCCTCGCCGACATGAAGGCAAAGGGCATGGTGCGCACCTCCTCGGTGATGGCGCGCATCTTCAAGGAAGAAGGCAAGCTCGAGATCTGGAAAGCCAAGACCAACGGCCGCTACGATCTCGTCGCCACCTACGACATCTGCAAATGGTCGGGCAAGCTCGGTCCCAAATACACCGAGGGCGACCGCCAGGCGCCGGAAGGCTTCTATACGGTTCGTCCCTCGCAGATGAACCCCCGATCGAATTACCATCTGTCCTTCAACATCGGCTTCCCCAACGCCTATGACCGCGCCAATGGCCGCACCGGCCAGAACCTGATGGTGCACGGCGCCTGCTCGTCCTCCGGCTGCTATTCGATGACCGACTCGCAGATCGAGCAGATCTATGCCTTCGGCCGCGACGCCTTCCAGGGCGGCCAGACCGAATTCCAGATCGAGGCGTTCCCGTTCCGCATGACCGCCGCCAATATGGCGCGCTACCGCAACGACCCGAACTACGAGTTCTGGAAGATGCTGAAGGTCGGCTACGACAATTTCGAGATCACCAAGGTGCCGCCGAAGGTCGACGTCTGCGAGAAGCGCTACGTCTTCAACCAGGTCGCGCCCGAAGGCACCACCTTCGACCCGACCGGCCCCTGCCCGGCGACGACGCAGCCGGTTTCGCTCAAGATGGCCTACGCCAATTACGCGAAGAGCTACGACGCGGCCTTCAATTCGGCCGTGAACTCCAGCACCCCGCCGCCGAAGCCGACGATTGCCGGCATCAAGGAGGCCAGCATCGTTTCCGACTGGTCCAAGCGCC
>JAFKFE010001112.1 GCA_017308345.1 Alphaproteobacteria bacterium
ATCGATATCGTCAAGGCGCAGATACACATCCTCGACGGCTTCGCCATCGGCACCAGGGAATCGGGCGTGCCGGCGCAGAAGGACATCAGGCTGAACGGCCACGCGCTGCAGTGCCGCATCACCACCGAGGATCCGGAACAGAATTTCATCCCGGACTATGGCCGCATCACCGCCTATCGCGAGGCCGCCGGCTTCGGCATCCGGCTCGACGGCGGCACCGCCTATTCGGGCGCGGTCATCACCCGTTTCTACGATCCGCTGCTGGAAAAGGTGACGGCCTGGGCGCCGACACCGGGCGAGGCGATCTCGCGCATGAACCGCGCGCTGCGCGAGTTCCGCATCCGTGGCGTCGCCACCAACCTCACCTTCCTCGAAGCGATCATCAACCACCCGCGCTTCGCCGACAATTCCTACACGACCAAGTTCATCGACACGACGCCCGAATTGTTCGAGCAGGTGAAGCGGCAGGACCGCGCCACCAAGCTGCTCACCTATCTGGCCGATGTCAGCGTCAACGGCCATCCCGAGACGCGCGGCCGACCAATGCCGAAGGCGAATGCGGCCGCACCCGTGGTGCCCTATCTCAACGGCCATGTTCCAGACGGCAGCAAGCAGAGGCTCGATGCGCTCGGCCCGGAGAAATTCGCGGGCTGGATGCGCGGGCAGCGCCAGGTGCTGGTCACCGACACGACGATGCGCGACGGCCACCAGTCGCTGCTCGCGACCCGCATGCGCACGCATGACATCGTCGGCATCGCCGGCGCCTATGCCCGGGCGCTGCCGCAGTTGTTCTCGCTGGAATGCTGGGGCGGCGCGACCTTCGACGTCGCCATGCGCTTCCTCACCGAGGATCCATGGGAGCGGCTGGGCAAGGTGCGCGAGGCGGCGCCCAACCTTCTCCTGCAGATGCTTTTGCGCGGCGCCAACGGCGTCGGCTACACCAACTATCCCGACAATGTCGTGCAGCATTTCGTCCACCAGGCGGCAAGCGGCGGCGTCGACCTGTTCCGCGTCTTCGACTGCCTGAACTGGGTCGAGAACATGCGCGTCGCCATGGACGCGGTCGGCGCCGAGGGCAAGCTGGTCGAAGCGGCCATGTGCTACACGGGCGACATCCTCGATCCGGCGCGCGCCAAATACGACCTCAAATATTACGTAGGTCTGGCCAAGGAACTGGAAGCCGCCGGCGCGCACATCATCGCCGTCAAGGACATGGCGGGCCTGCTGAAGCCGGCCGCGGCGCGCGTGCTGTTCAAGGCGCTGCGCGAGGCGACGGACCTGCCGATCCATTTCCACACGCACGACACGTCGGGCCTCTCGGCGGCGACGGTGCTGGCTGCCGTGGAGAGCGGCGCCGACGCGATCGACGCGGCGATGGATTCCTTCTCGGGCAACACCTCGCAGCCCTGCCTCGGCTCGATCGTCGAGGCGCTGAAGGGCACCGAACGCGATCCCGGTCTCGACCCGCAATGGATCCGCCGCATCTCCTTCTATTGGGAAGCGGTGCGCAACCAGTACGCCGCCTTCGAGAGCGACCTCAAGGGGCCTGCCTCGGAAGTCTACCTGCACGAAATGCCGGGCGGCCAGTTCACCAACCTCAAGGAGCAGGCGCGCTCGCTCGGACTGGAGACGCGCTGGCACGAGGTCGCGCAGGCCTATCATGACGTCAACCTGATGTTCGGCGACATCGTCAAGGTGACGCCTTCGTCCAAGGTGGTCGGCGACATGGCGCTGATGATGGTCAGCCAGGATCTCACCGTCGCCGATGTCGAGAACCCGGCCAAGGACATCGCCTTCCCGGACTCGGTCGTGTCGATGCTGCGCGGCGATCTCGGCCAGTCGCCCGGCGGCTGGCCGGCGGCGCTGCAGAAGAAGGCGCTGAAGGGCGAGAAGCCGATCACGGTCCGGCCCGGCTCGCTGCTAAAGCCCGCCGACCTCAAGGCCAGCCGCAAGGACATCGAGGGCAAGCTCGAGCGCAAGCTCTCGGAATACGAGTTCGCCTCGTGGCTGATGTATCCGAAGGTGTTCACCGATTTCGCCGCCGCGCAGGAAACCTACGGGCCGGTGAGCGTGCTGCCGACGCCGACCTATTTCTACGGCATGAAGTCGGAAGACGAGATCTTCCTCGACATCGAGAAGGGCAAGACCCTGGTGGTTCGCTGCCAGGCGTTCGGCGACGTCGACGACAAGGGCATGGTCACGGTGTTCTTCGAGCTCAACGGCCAGCCGCGCCGCATCAAGGTGCCGGACAGGGCGCATGGCGCTTCCGCCGCCAAGGCGCGGCGCAAGGCCGAGCCCGGCAATGAGGGGCATGTCGGCGCGCCGATGCCAGGCGTCGTGTCGGCGCTTGCGGTCGCGCCCGGGCAGGCGGTCAAGGCGGGCGACGTGCTTTTGTCGATCGAGGCGATGAAGATGGAAACCGCGCTCCATGCCGAACGCGACGGCGAGGTCGCCGAAGTGCTGGTCAAGGCCGGCGACCAGATCGATGCGAAGGATCTGCTGATCGCCTTCAAGTAGGTGTGCCGATATTCAGGTGAGGCCGGCCTGCAAACGCCGGCTTCCTGCGCTTCCGGTGCTCACGTACTTCAAGTACGCTCCGCTCCGTTGTAGGCCGGTTCTCGGAATCCGTCCTTTTCGACTCGGCCTGACCTGAATCTCGACGCACCTTAGGATATGCCTGGCCGTCCACAGCCGCTCGACAAGTGTCTTGACCCGCCGCGCCCGCTCGGGCAGGGAACCCGCTCCAATTCGCCGTGGCGGGAATCGCCATGGCTCCAGAAGACGCGGAGAGAAAAATGGCCGACGAAATCACCGAGACCAGCCAGACTGTAGCCGCCGGCCAGCTGCGCACCATCATCGAGCGCATCGAGCGGCTCGAGGAAGAAAAGAAGACGATCTCCGACGACATCAAGGATGTCTATGCCGAAGCCAAGGGCACCGGTTTCCAGTCCCCCCTAAAGCCTGTCGCCTAGACACGAAATCAATCACTTACGTGGGCGACACCTTGTCGAACTAGACGACACGCCGACGATCCACGAAGGATACCCAATGGCCGACGAAATCACCGAGACCAGCCAGACCGTAGCCGCCGGGCAGCTGCGTGCAATCATCGAACGCATCGAGCGGCTCGAGGAAGAAAAGAAGACGATTTCCGACGATATCAAGGACGTGTACGCGGAGGCGAAGGGGACGGGTTTTGACGTTAAGGCGGTGCGGCAGCTTGTCAGAATGCGCAAGCAGGACCAAGCCGAGCGGCAGGAGGCCGAGGCGATTCTCGATCTCTATAAAGCTGCACTCGGGATGGTTTGACCGCCCGACCTGGCACCGACCGCAGTCGATCTTTTGCTAGTCCAATTCAAGCCCCGCAAGCGTGGAGCTCGGCGGGGCTGTCTATTCAACGCAGGGCGTGGCGCTGCCTGGCAAGCTCAAGCCTATGGATTGGTTTTCCCCTGAACCCCGGTCAGCCGACGCACCGCCAGCGCCGTAGCTCCCCAGCTTACGCCCCGGCGATCCCGGGCTGCACGACAACGGCGCCGATCAGAACCGCAAGTCGTCGCGCTTTATCAACGCGAGCGGAATCCTGAACCCAGGCCCGAGGCCGGGCTCGCTCGCGAGAAATTTCAGTCCACGCGTTTCAAAAGCGGCTTGCAGACGTTGAAGCGTGCGAACAGCGACGCGTTCGTTCCGCTCCACGCGCATTATCGTTCGAACTCCGACTCCCGAAATCTTCGCGAGCTCCGCCTGGCTCAGGCCCAGCGCCGATCGTGCCGCGCGCAAGATTTCGTTTGGAACGATCACGGCCCCCTTCCTTGGTTGAGGGGATTTCCACCACAGAATTGTTGACGCCACAAATTGGCGTTTGACATGCCAGTTACTGGCCAGCTAGATACCGCGAAACAGCGATGTGCGGGATTCGCGCTTGGATTTTCGCGAATCACCAAGAACCGAATCCTCGGGACGATGGAGTTAGCGGATGCTGGTGTTCGGCCGACGCGGGAGCGACGAGCAATTGGTCACAGAAGCCGGACGTCTCAGGGCGCTCGCTGTCGACATGGAGCGAATCCTTCAGGGTGTCGAGCCGCAAGCGATGGCGGGGGAAGAGCCTGCTCCTATCCTCGATCGTTGGTTCCTCGCGAACCGGGCGGTTCC
>JAFKFE010001113.1 GCA_017308345.1 Alphaproteobacteria bacterium
TCAACCTGCAGCTCGCGGCCGAACTGATCGATGCCGGATCAGAAGTCGTCGCCGTCGTCGAGGCGGCGCGGCGGCCGGGGCCTGGCGATCTTGGCGCGCTGGCGGCGATGCTGGCCGCGTCGCCGGCACTGGTGCGCAACGGCATCGCCTATCATCTCAAGCGCCGGCGGACGCGGACGCCGATGATCCATGGCGAGGTGGTGCGGCGGGTGGACAAGGGCGCCGGTGGCGGGCTTGTCGTCACCATCGGTGTTCCTGGCGGAGATGGGAAGGCGCGAACATTCGAGGTCGATGCGCTGTGCCTCGGCTACGGTTTCGAACCGGCGAACGAATTGTTGCGGGGGCTTGGCTGCGATCACGATTTCGACTCGGTCCGGCGCCAGTTGATCACGCGCCGCGATGCCAATGGGCTCACCAGCGTCGGCGGGCTCTATGCGCTCGGCGATTGCACGGGTCTCGGCGGCGCCAGGGCGGCGCTGGCGGAAGGGACGATCGTCGGCGCCGAGGCGGCAGGCAACCTAGGCAAGCCCATCGCGGACCTGTCGGCGCCTCGCCAGGACCTCGCCAGGCACCGCCGTTTCCAGGCGGCGCTGTGGCGGCTCTATGCCTTCGACGGCTACCACGCCTCGCTGGCGCAAAGGGAGACGCTGATCTGCCGCTGCGAGGAAGTGAGTTTCGGCGAGATCGAGGACGCGCTCGACGAGGAACTGACGATGATCGGCGCCGTCAAGCGCCGCACCCGCGTCGGCATGGGGCGCTGCCAGGGCCGCTATTGCGGGCCGGTGCTCGACACGCTGATGAGCGCCAAGCTGGGTTACACGAGGGACGACTATTCCGGCTTCGCGCCGCGCGTGCCGATCCGGCCCGTGCGCATAGCCGACCTTGCTGGCGGCGAACCGTGAGCGTCGATGCCGATGTGATCGTGGTCGGCGGCGGTGTCGTCGGCAGTTGCGTCGCCGGCTTTCTCGCCGAGGCCGGCAAGGGCGTGCTGGTGGTCGACGACGGCCATATCGGCGGCTCCAACGCCAATGCCGGCAGCCTGCATGTACAGATGCAGAGCCGCTTCATGCAGCTTTATCCGCAGAATGTGCCGGGCATGGAGAGGCAGTTGCCGCTTTATCCCAAGGCGGTGCGTTTCTGGCAGGCCTTCGAGAAAAAGCTCGGCGCGGATTTCGAGCTGAAGAAGAATGGCGGGCTGATGGTGGCGGAGAGCGAGGAACAGCTTGCGTTCCTGCACGTCAAGGCCGCGCGCGAACGCAAGCTCGGGCTCGAGGTCGAAGTCCTCGACCGCGCCGAGCTCGACCGCATCGCGCCCTACCTTGGGCCGTCGATCGTCGGCGCCGAGCTCTGCCGCGACGAAGGCAAGCTCAATCCGCTTCGCTGCAACGCCGCGATCCGCCGTTGGCTTATGGCGCTTGGCGTGAGGCTGCGCGAAGGCGAGGCGGTAAGGACGATCACCCGGGATAAGGGCGGCTTTCGCATCGGCACGGCCAGGGGCGCCACGCTGCGGGCCGGCACGCTGGTGCTGGCGACGGCGGCCGGCACGGCGGCGCTGGCCGGCCAGCTCGGCGTCCATATCCCGGCGCGCGCCGAGCCGCTGCACATGAACATCACCGAGGCCACGGCGCCGATGATCGGCCATCTGGTCCAGCATGCCGATCGCATGATCACGCTCAAGCAGTTCTCGACCGGCCAGATCGTCATCGGCGGCGGCTGGCCGGCGGCGCTCGTCGGCGAACGCGGCCATCCGACCGTGCTGCTCGACAGCCTGCTCGCCAATGCCGCGCTGGCCCGCCAGATCGCGCCGCGCATCGCGCCGCTGCGCATCATCAGGACATGGGCCGGCATCAACACGTCGGTCGACGGCAAGGGCGTTCTTGGACCTGTGCATGCGGTTCCCGGCCTGCATGTCGCCATTCCGGGCGATGCCGGCTACACGCTCGGGCCGTTTTCGGCGCGGATGGTGGCGGAGATGGTGCTCAGCCGCGATCCCGGCGAGGACATGAGCGACTACACGCCAATGCGCTTTGCCGGCGCGACGGTGCAGGCGATCTAGCGGACAGCCCGGCGGGCCGATGCCTGCGCTTCAGCCGTGAAGCGCGCGCGTGATGTTGCGCGAGGCCTCGAAGGCGACCGCCAGGATGCGCGTCCTCATGTCCTCCGGCGTGATGCGGGTCGAGGGGCAGCAGACGTTGAGCGCCGCCACGATCTGGTCGTTGCCGTCGCGGATCGGTACCGACAGCGAACGCAGGCCGACTTCCAGTTCCTGATCGACGATCGACCAGCCCTGGCGGCGCACTTCGTCCAGCACGCCGCGCAGCTGGACCTTGGAGATGATGGTGTTGGGCGTGTATCTCGTCAGCGTCATGGTCTCGATATAGTGGTGCAACTGATCCTCCGGCAGCGCGGCGAGCAGCACGCGGCCGGTCGAGACGCAATGCGCCGGCACGCGGCTGCCGATCGAGATGCCTACATTGACGCGGCGGTTCGGCGTCGCGCGCGCCACATAGATCACCGATTCCTTGTCGAGCACGGCGGCAAAGCAGCTTTCGTTGAGCTGCTGCGACAGGTCGTTCATGACCGGCTGCGCGACATCCCACAGATCCATCGACGACAGTGCCGAAAAGCCCAGTTCGAGGATTTTCGGTTTCAGGCTGAAATGCCGGTCGGCGACTTCGACATAGCCTTCATGCGCCAGCGTCAGCAGGAAGCGGCGCACGGTGGCGCGCGTCATGCCGGTCGCTTGCGCCACCTCGCTCAGCGTCATTTTCGGCGTGTAGCGGGTGAAGACCTTGATGACCTCGAGGCCACGGGCGAGCGCGTTGACATAGTCGCGGCCTGCCGGGTCGAGATCGCCGGCCTCATCGCCGATCTCTTCGAGTTCGGCTTCCCGCGATGGCCCGCCGCGGCTCCTCAATTCATGTCACCGAGGCAGAGATATTTGAGCTCGAGGAATTCCTCGATGCCGTGATGCGAGCCCTCGCGGCCGATGCCCGAGGCTTTCACGCCGCCGAAGGGCGCGCCCTCGAAGGCGGTGATACCGGTGTTGATGCCGATCTGGCCGACTTCCAGCGCCTCCGCCACGCGCCAGGTGCGGGCGAGATCACGCGTGAAGAAATAGGCCGAGAGGCCGAATTCCGTGTCGTTGGCGAGGCGGATCACCTCCTTCTCGTCCTTGAAGCGGAAAACCGGCGCCACCGGGCCGAAGGTCTCTTCATGGGCGATCTTCATCGACTGTTCGGCGTCGGCGATGACCGTCGGCTCGTAGAAGGTTCCGCCGAGCGCATGCCGCTTGCCGCCGGTGACGACGCGGGCGCCGCCGTTGAGCGCGTCCCTGACATGGTCCTCGACCTTGGCCACCGCGGCCTCGTCGATCAGCGGGCCCTGTATGACGCCGTCCTGCATGCCGTCGCCGACCTTGAGCGCGGAGACCGCCTCGGCGAAACGCTCGACGAAGGCGTCGTGGATGCCGTCCTGGACGTAGATGCGGTTGGCGCAGACGCAGGTCTGGCCCATGTTGCGGAACTTGGACGCCAGCGCGCCCTGCACGGCGGTTTCGAGTGAAGCGTCGTCGAAGACGATCAGCGGCGCGTTGCCGCCGAGCTCGAGCGAAACCTTCTTGATGGTCCTTGCCGCCTTGGCCATCAGTTCGCGGCCGACATCGGTCGAGCCGGTGAAGGTGATCTTGCGCACCAGCGGATTGGTGACCAGTTCCTCGCCGACGACGCCGGCACTGCCGGTCAGCACGTTGAACACACCCTTCGGCAGCCCGGCGCGCGAGGCGAGTTCGGCGAGCGCGAGCGCTGAGAACGGTGTCGCGCTCGCCGGCTTCAGCACCATGGTGCAGCCCGCCGCGATCGCCGGGCCGGCCTTGCGCGGGATCATCGCCATCGGAAAGTTCCACGGCGTGATCGCCGAGCAGACGCCGATCGGCTGGCGGATGACGATCATGCGCTTGTCCTTGCTCGGCGCCGGGATCGTCTCGCCGGAAATGCGCTTGGCATCCTCGGCGAACCACTCGAAGAAGGCGGCGCCGTAGAGGATCTCGCCGCGCGCTTCCGGAAACGGCTTGCCCTGTTCGGCGGTCAGCAGGCGGCCGAGATCGTCGGCGTTGGCGACGATCAGCTCGTACCATTTGCGCATGATC
>JAFKFE010001114.1 GCA_017308345.1 Alphaproteobacteria bacterium
GCCATCAGGACCTGCGACCGCTTCAAGACCTTCTACACCGCACTTGCGGCCCGCACAGGGTCCAAGAAACTGGCCATCATCGCAGTCGCGAGGAAGCTCCTGGTCGTCCTCAACGCCATCATTCGAGACAAAAAAGCGTTCGCATGAATACAGTTGCCATGCCGTGACCCACGAGCGTCACCGCGGTGCAGACAATAGCACGGAGCGACAGCGTCGACAGCCTCCTTCTGCACCGCTGCATTCGTCGTCGGCCGACGTCACGGCATGGATCCTCGAGTCTTCGCTCCGCTTCGCGTCGCTACGCTAAAGGATGACGACCGAAAGGCCTACGCCGCAAAAACCTTCTTGCCGCCGATCCAGACGTTCCTGACGTCGAGCCCCTCAGACAGGCCGACAATGTCGGCGGCCGTGCCGTTGGCGAACCGCCCGAGCCGGTGCGCCTGGCCGATCGCCTCGGCCGGATAGAGCGAGGCCATGCGCAAGGCCTCGTCGAGATCGAGGCCGATGACGCGATGGACGAAGCGGATGGCGGAGATCATGTCGAGGTCGGCGCCGGCCAGCGTGCCGTCGGCGAGCCTGAGGCTGCCGTCCTTGCGGTAGACAGTGCGGCCGTTGAGCGTGAACGACGTCATGTCGGTGCCGATCGTCGCCATGGCGTCGGTGACGAGCACGATCCTGCCCGGTCCCTGCTTGCCGCGCAGCGCGAGGGTCATCGTTGCCGGGTGGACATGGATGCCGTCGGCGATGATGCCGGCGTACAAGCCGCCGCTGTCGATCGCCGTGCCCGCCAGGCCCGGCTCGCGGTTGCCGATCTGGCTCATGGCGTTGAACAGATGCGTGACCACCGTGGCGCCGGCGGCGGCGAAGGCGCTGGCGGTCGCGAAATTTGTGTCGGTATGGCCGAGGCTCACGATGACGCCGGCCTTGGCCAGCGCGGCGACCCGGGCCGGCTCGACCGATTCCGGAGCGATCGTGGTGAGCAACACGGGAAGCTGTTCGCGGGCCGCGATGAGCGCGGCCTGATCGGCATCGGTCATCGGCCGGATCAGCGCCGGATCATGCGCGCCCTTGCGGGCCATGGAGAGATGCGGCCCTTCCAGATGCAGGCCGAGGAAGCCAGGTACCTTTTCGCGGGTAGCCTCGGCGCCGGCGGCGATGGTGGCGGCGGTGATCGCCGGCGTGTCGGTGATCAGCGTCACCAGCAGCGCCGTGGTGCCGAAAGGCGCATGCGCCCGGCAGATGGTCTCGATCGAATCGACATCGGGATGGTCGTTGAGCATGACGCCGCCGCCGCCATTGACCTGGATGTCGACGAAACCCGGCACCAGCAGGCCCCCGCCGGTCTCGACGGCCGGAACGCCGGACGGAATGGCGCCGGCGGGCAGGATGGCCTCGACCACATCGCCGTTGAGGACAAGGGCGGCGTTGTGGTGCCAGTCGGCGCCGTCGAAAATGCGGGCGCCGGTGAGTGCGAAGCGGTCGCTCATACTGTCTCCGTGACCTTGCGCAGGTTGCGCGGCGTATCAGGATCGAGCCCGCGATGGCGCGCGAACGCCTCGACGAAGCCGTAGAAGGACACGATCAGCGGCAGCGGATCGGTCAGGGGATGGCCGGTGGCGACATGCGGCAGGGGCCTCGCGGCCTTCGCCCTGTCGGACGTGACGAAGGCGGCGGCGCCCTTGGCGGCCAGGCCGTCGGCCGCCTCGGCGACCGACGGTTCGGACGCATCGCGCGCGGCAAGCGCCAGGACCGGAAAACCCGGTCCGACCAGCGCCAGCGGTCCATGCATGACCTCGGCGGCGCTATAGGCCTCGGCATGCATGGCGCAGGTTTCCTTGAATTTCAGCGCCGCTTCGCTGGCGATCGCGAAGGACGGGCCGCGGCCGAGGATGAACAGCGACCGCGGGGCCTCCAAGGCGCCGGCGAGCGCCATCCAGTCGCAGGCGATCGCCTTCTCGAAATGCTCGGGCAGGCCGGCGAGCGCCTTAAGCAGTGGCTGGTCATCGGTGGCATGCGCCATCAGCGCCAGGCCGGCGACGGCGGAATTGACGAAGGTCTTGGTGGCCGCGACGGAGCGCTCCGGCCCCGCCAGAATATCGATGGCATGATCGGAAGCGCGCGCCAGCGGCGAGTCGGCCGTGTTGGTGATGGCGACGGTGAGCGCCCCTCCGGCCCTTGCCGTCTCGGCCATGGCGACGATGTCGGGGCTCTTGCCCGACTGCGACACCGCCAGGCAGGCCGAGCCGCGCAGCCTGAGCTTCGCGCCGTAGATCGAAGCGATCGACGGTCCGACGGAGGCGACCGCGAGGCCCGCCGTCAACTCGACGGCGTATTTCATGAAGGTCGCGGCGTGGTCGGACGAGCCGCGCGCCACGGTGACGACGAATTGCGGATCACGCTCGCGCAGGCCGCGACCGGCCTCGGCCAGCGCCGAAGCCGAGCCGTCGAGAAGGCGGGCGGTGGCCTGCGGGATCTCATCGATCTCGCGCCGCATATGGGTGGTGTTGGCGCTCATGGCCGGATCTCCTCTCCCGGCCCGGTCAGCCGGAGTTCCGCGACGAAATCATAGGCGTCGCCCCTGTAGACCGAGCGGGTGAACTCGATCACCTTGCCGCTCGCAAGATAGGAAATGCGCTCGATCTGCAGACCGGCAACCCCCGGAGGCACCTCCAGGAGGCGTGCATCGGCATCGCCGAGATTGGTGGCCGAGATGCGCTGCACGGCGCGCACCGGGCGATTGCCGGTCGTCCCCAGCGCCGCGTAGAGCGAGGAGCCGACCGCCTCGGGATCCGGCAGCACGCTGGCGGAGAGCGACGCGCGCTCGATCGCCAGCGGCGTGTCGTTGGCGATGCGCAGGCGCGAGACGCGCGCCACCAGCTCGGTTGAGGACAGGCCCAGCACCATCATCTCGTCCGGCGACGGCGCGTAGAGGCCGCGGTCGAGCCAGACGGAGCGCACGTTCATGCCGCGGCGCGCCATGTCCTCCGTGAAGGAGGTAAGCCGCGACAGCGATTGCTCGACGCGCTCCATGCGGGGCGCGACGAAGGTGCCGGAGCCGTGGCGCTGCACGAGGATGCCGCCCTTGACCAGGTCCTGCACCGCCTTGCGCACGGTGACGCGCGAGATATCGGCCTTGCTTGCAATGTCGCGCTCGGAGGGCAACGCGTCGCCGGGGCCGATCAGGCCGCGATTGACCGCTTCCTCGATGCTTTTCCTGAGTTGCAGGTAGAGCGGCGCGCCGCTCTGCGAGGATTCTTTCAACATGGCGAAGATCTGGTCGGCGGCGCTCATCGCGACGCCTCCGGCAACATGGCGAAGATCTGGTCGGCGGCGCTCATCGCGCGCCCTCCGATTTGCCGGCGAAGATTCGCACCGCCATCCGCACGGCGCCGCCGAGCGCATCATCGAGCGGAGCCTTCAGCAGCGCCTGATAGCGCGCCGACAGGCGCGGTGCGTAGAGCGGCGCCAAGCCGCCGAGCAGGCAGAGCGGGGCATCATCGGCGAGATCGAGCGCGCCGAGCGAGGCCTCGACATCGGCCACCGCCTTGCCGAGGATCCAGTTGGCGACAAGGTCGCCCTTCTCCGCATGTTCGAAGACTTTCGGCGCGAAGCCGCCGAAATCGCCCGGCTTGGCGTTGGTGGTGAATTCCACCACGTCTTCCGGATTGTTGCGGAAGACGGCGAGCATGGCGTCCGTCAGGGGCGAGCCCGGACGGATGCCGTCATAGGCGAGCAGCGTCTGCTCGAGCAGGTCGCGGCCGATGCGGGCGCCGCTGCCCTGGTCGCCGACCTGGAAGCCCCAGCCGCCGATGGCGCGCGACTTGCCGTTCTTGCGCGCCATGTAGGCGGTGCCGGTGCCCAGAATGGCCATGGCGCCGTCACCGGAACCGACCGCGCCCTCGAGCGCGATCTCGGCATCGGTTTCGACACGGCTCTCGCTGAAGGGCAGGATAGCCTCGAGCTGCTGCCGGTAGGTGCCGACATTGGCGCCGGCGAGGCCGAGAATGGCAGGCGTCCGCGGGATCAGATCCGGATCCTTGCCGGCGGCCAGAAATGCCTGCCTGGCGGCTTCCACTATATTGGCGCGGGCGCCGGTCAGATCGGTGCGGATGTTGGCGGCGCCGCTCTTGGCGCGGCCCACGACGG
>JAFKFE010001115.1 GCA_017308345.1 Alphaproteobacteria bacterium
GAGCACGAAGCCGGGGAAATCGAGCGGCGGCGTCTCGACCGGCGCGGTTTTCGGCAGGTAGCGCGTGGCGAGCCACATGCCGGCGAGGCCGATCGGCACGTTGATCAGGAAGATCCAGTGCCAGGTGAAGTAGGTGGTGATGAAGCCGCCGATCGGCGGGCCGACCAGCGGGCCGACCAGTGCCGGCACCGTCAGCCAGGATATGGCAGCGACGAGCTCGCTCTTCGGCGTGGAGCGCACCAGGACCAGGCGTCCGACCGGCGTCATCATGGCGCCGCCCATGCCCTGCAGGAAGCGCGAGACGACGAAGGCGGGCAGCGAGTCCGAGAAGGCGCAGGCTACCGAGCCTGCGATGAAGACGCCGATCGCGGCGCGAAACACGTTCTTGGCCCCGAACCGGTCCGCCATCCAGCCGCTGATCGGAATGAAGATCGCCAGCGACACCAGATAGGCCGTCAGCGCCAGCTTCAGCGCGATCGGGCTGGTGTGGATGTCGATGGCGATCGCTGGCAGCGATGTCGCGATCACGGTCGAATCCATGTTCTCCATGAAAAGTGCGACCGCCAGGATGAGCGGGATGATGCGGTTCAAGGGAAACGCCCTGACTTGTCTTCGCGATTCGAGGCCCGGCTTGGGGGCGAACCGGCGCGACCGGGCGGTTATCATGGCTCGGCCCGGATGTCGCATTAAATTGCTGTCACTTTTGCGGGATCGCACCACTGGTGGCGATCATGACCAGCGACGCTTGATGAAGGCGGCCTCTATGATTATTGTAGTGAGAATAACTACAACGTAGGTGCGGCCATGGATGAGCCCGTTACGGCAGCCGATGCCAATCGCAGATTCTCTCATATCCTGCGTGACGTGCGCGAGGGCCAGAGCTATGTCGTGACCAGCCATGGCCGACCGGTGGCTCGGATCGTGCCTGCTGAGAGGCACGAAGGTGTGGCCGCCCGCTCGCGCATGGCATTGTTGTCGCGGCTCGAACGGCAGCCGATCGTCGAAACCGGAGGGTGGACACGCGACGAGCTTTATGAGGACGGCCAGTGAGGGTCGCCCTCGACACCAACATCCTTGCCTATGCGGAAGGGATCAATGGCGCCGAAAAGCGCGATACGGTTCTCGAGTTGTTGCGCAACGTTCCACAAGAGGCTGCTGTCGTTCCGATTCAGGTGCTGGGCGAACTCTATAATGTGCTTGTCCGCAAGGCCGGGCGATCGCCGGAAATGGCCCGGGACGCGCTCCTGAGTTGGCGCGACGCGTTTCCGGTCGCGGGAACAACTCCCGAGGCGATGGTGATGGCAGCCGATCTGGCTGCTGATCACCATTTTGGCATCTGGGATGCGGTCATTCTTTCGACGGCCTCGCAAACGGGTTGCCGGCTGCTTCTGTCCGAGGACTTGCAGGACGGCTTCACCTGGGGTGGCGTGACCGTCGCCAATCCCTTTGCGTCGCCGCATCACGCTTTGCTCGATGCCTTCCTGGGTGCCGGCTAGCATCCTGGCATCCCGCGCAACGACCGGCTTTTCAAGCGTGACAGGACGTGTTACCAGCCAGCGCCAATCCTGAAAGGGAAGATGAGAGTCGGCGCTGGCCAATCGGTTCAGCGCCTTTTCCGCATTCAAAAGGACTGGCCATGTCAAAAATCATCGAAACGTCCACCGGCGCGCTGGCGCTGACCTTCGACGACGTGCTTTTGCAGCCCGGCCATTCCGAGGTGATGCCCGGCGAAACCGACATCCGCACCCGCATTGCCGGCGACATCGACCTCAACGTTCCGATCCTGTCGGCCGCCATGGACACGGTCACCGAGGCGCGGCTGGCCATCGCCATGGCGCAGGCCGGCGGCATTGGCGTCATCCATCGCAATTTCTCGCCCGCCGAGCAGGCCGAGCAGGTCCGCCAGGTGAAGAAATTCGAATCCGGCATGGTGGTGAACCCCGTCACCATCGGCCCCGACGCCACGCTCGCCGATGCGCTGGCGCTGATGCGCGCCAACGGCATTTCCGGCATTCCGGTGGTCGAGAATGGCGGCACCGGCGGCCACACGGTCGGGCGTCTGGTCGGCATCCTCACCAATCGCGACGTGCGCTTCGCCTCCGATCCGGCGCAGAAGGTCTATGAGCTGATGACCCGTGAGAACCTGATCACGGTCAAGGAGAATGTCGACCAGGACGAGGCCAAGCGGCTGCTCCACAAGCATCGCATCGAGAAGCTGGTGGTGGTCGACAGGAAGGGCAATTGCGTCGGCCTGATCACCGTCAAGGACATCGAGAAGTCGCAGCTCAACCCGCATGCCACCAAGGATGCGCAAGGGCGGTTGCGCGCCGCCGCCGCCACCAGCGTCGGCGACGACGGCTTCGAGCGCGCCGAGCGGCTGATCGACGCCGGCGTGGACCTGCTCGTCATCGACACCGCGCACGGCCATTCGCAGCGCGTGCTCGACGCCGTCACCCGCGCCAAGAAGCTCTCCAATTCCGTGCGTATCCTGGCCGGCAATGTCGCCACAGCCGACGGTACGCAGGCGCTGATCGATGCCGGCGCCGACGCCGTCAAGGTCGGCATTGGCCCGGGCTCGATCTGCACGACCCGAATCGTCGCCGGCGTCGGCGTGCCGCAGCTTTCGGCGATCATGTCGGCTGTCGAGACGGCCAGCAAGGCGGGCGTCAGCGTCATTGCCGATGGCGGCATCAAGTATTCGGGAGATCTCGCCAAGGCGCTTGCCGCGGGCGCAAGCGCCGCCATGATCGGCTCGCTTCTTGCCGGGACCGACGAAAGCCCGGGCGAGGTCTATCTGCATCAGGGCCGCTCCTTCAAGGCTTACCGCGGCATGGGTTCGGTCGGCGCGATGGCGCGCGGCTCGGCCGACCGCTACTTCCAGGCCGAGGTTCGCGATACGCTGAAACTGGTTCCGGAGGGCATTGAAGGGCAGGTTCCCTATAAAGGACCTGTGGCTGGCGTGCTGCACCAGCTTGCAGGCGGCCTGAAAGCCGCTATGGGTTATGTGGGTGGACGTGACCTTGCAGACTTCCGCGAGCGCGCCACCTTTGTGCGCATATCCAATGCCGGACTTCGTGAAAGCCACGCCCATGACGTCACGATCACCCGCGAAAGCCCCAACTATCCGGGCGGAATTTGATCGGGAGGCCGATCGGTCCGACCGCCAGGGGCTGTGGCACGGCTTGAGCGTCGCGGTGCTGCGGCTCTCGCGGCACGCGGCGGCGCTCTCCATCGCCTCGATTGCGCTTTTCCTCGTCATGACGGCGCTGGAATTCCTCTATTTCCAGCGCTTGAGCGGCGGCTTGGCCTCTCTCGACATCCGCGTCGCCGGCTTTACGCCTGACGAGGGCATGGCATGGATCACCGCGCTCGGCCGGCGCGGCGGCGAGATCATCATCGTCTGGCATTACCTGACCTTCGATCTCTTGTTCCCGGCGCTGCTGTCGCTGACGCTGGTCAGCCTAATCCTTGTTTTCGGGCGGCGGCTCAGCACTTTTCGCGCCCTGCCGGCGCAGTTGCAGGCATTGTTCTCGCTGGTCCTGGTGCTCCCCTATGCGGCTGCCGACTACGCCCAGAATTTTGCCGTGGCGCGGTTGTTGTCCGACTTCCAGTCGGCCAATCCCGATTCGCTCGCCTTCGCGTCCTTGCTGACCGTCACCAAATTCGCCTTGCTGGCGGTTCCGGTCTTCGTCATCGCGGTTTTCGCGCTGGCCGGCCAGCGGCGGCGCTGAGGGGAGCGGATGCGCCAGACCGCCATCTTCTGGCCGATGCTGGCGCATGTGCTCCTGGTCTACATCGTCTATCTGGTGATGCTGAAGCGGCGCTACCTCGCGGTGAAGTCAGGGGAGGCCAAGGTCAGCCAGTACAAGGTCCGCTCGACCGAGCCGGCCTCGAGCGTCACCGTCGCCAACAATCTGATCAACCAGTTCGAGCTGCCGGTTCTCTTCCACGTGCTTTGCCTGGCGCTTTTCCTCACCAACGGCGTGAACTACCTGACGCTGGCGCTGATGTGGCTGTTCATCGTCACACGCTACGTCCACGCCTGGGTGCATCTCAACCGAAACTACGTGCTGCACCGCAGCCGCGCCTTCTTCCTTGGCGCGGGCATACTTCTCGTCGCCTGGATCTGGTTCGCGCTGCACCTG
>JAFKFE010000960.1 GCA_017308345.1 Alphaproteobacteria bacterium
TGAGGCGCCCTCTCTGCGTTGGCGATTTGGCAAAAGCGGCGGCGACATCCAATCTCCCCCCTTGCGGGGGAGATGCCCGGCAGGGCAGAGGGGGGTGCCTCGCGCCGGCCTCTCAACCACTTGCTGCCACATACTGAGAAGGGTTCGCATCCGGAACACGTTCGACCAACGTCGCGTTCCTTCACACCCCCCTCTGGCCTGCCGGCCATCTCCCCCGCAAGGGGGGAGATTAGCAGCTTCGGTGTCCCGCCTTTACTTCACCGCCTCCTCGTAAGCCTCCGGCTTGAACCCAACCAGCACCCGATCCCCCACCTCCAGCACGGGACGCTTGATCATGGTCGGCTTGGCGAGCATCAGCTTCTTCGCCTTCTTCTCGTCCAACCCGGCCTTGTCCGCCTCCGGCAGCTCGCGAAACGTCATGCTGCCCTTGTTGAGCAGCTTTTCCCAGCCCACCTTGCCGACCCAGCCGTTCAGCCTTTCAGCCTCGATCCCCTCGGCCCGGTAGTCATGAAAACGATACGGCACGCCCTGGCTCTCCAGCCAGACGCGCGCCTTCCTGATCGTGTCGCAGGTGGTGATGCCGTACATGGTGATGGTCAATTCAGGCCTCGGTCGGATGGAGAAGCGAATCTGGCATCACCCTAGGCGCGCCCTGCCCGCTTTGCCAGCGGGACCATGCGAAGACGATTTTGCAGGCCGACATGGCGGCCGAGATGTCATCCAGGCGCCCCATGCCCGACTTTCAGATCCAGCCGCGAAAGCAGCAGAAGGCCAAAGGCCGACCGGCCTCAATAATAGAAGCGCTCTTCGCTGATCTTGCCGTTCTTTACGGTGTAAAGTCCGACTTCGTCCATGGTGACGCGCTGGCCGGTCGACTTGGGCGTTATGTCGAAGCTGAAGCGGACCGCGAACTGGTCGCCGTTGAGATAAGGCCCTTCGACCGAGCCGCCGTGGACTTCGTGGTTTTCCTGCCACCACTGGCTTTTCTGCTTGAGGGCATCCTTGCCACGGCAAACGGCCATCGGCCCCTCCATGGCTTCGTAGCTGACGATGTCGTCGGCGTTGTACTTCGAGGCGGCGCCATCATGGTCGCCCTGCTTGAGAAGCTCGGTGAAATCCCTGGCTAATTCGGCAGTGGTCATGACTTCCTCCCGGGTTGCACCAGACATCAGGTAGGGACCGATCGTTCGCTTGCCAGCGCGGGGGAGCTTCGCAGGTGACAATTCGTGTCAGGATGGCGATGCCGAAGCTGACGACCAGATGGATTTGATATGCTCACATGACCGGATGTGCGTGATCCTGGCCATCCAACTGCCAGCGACCGCAGACCTGATACCGGTGCTGTCCCAGAAAACTGTGTATCAGCACGAACTCGCGAACCGTCCAGCCGATCGGTTCGATCGAACGCTCGCCGATCTTCGCCACATGTGCCCTGTCACGCAGCAATGTAACGTGCGGCTCGATCGAATTCGGGACGAGCGACTTCAATGGGGTGTCGGCAAGCACGCAGCCGAGGGCCCGCCAAAAGGCTTGCAAGGGGGGGATGCCATTGCCGCCGCGCAGAACCAACGCGCCACCGCCAAAGGCCGACAGACGGTCGAAAGCGACATCGAAAGCCTGGGCTCGAACGAGCGAGCCGGCACGGCAAGCGGCTTCGACCAGAGGTTTTGGCAGTCCATCGTAGTCGCCGAGCAGGACGAGTGAGATATGGAAATGCCCTGCCCTCACCAGCTTTCCGGCGAGCCCCAACTCCCGCTGCCAGGCAGCGGCACGCAACGCCAGCGTGCATGCAATCTCTTCATCAACGAGAATTGCGAAGAACAGCCGATCGTTCCGGTCCGCGTTGGCCTCATCCCAACGAAAGAAAGTCTGGCCGTTCCTGCCGATCCCGAACCACGGTTTTTCGTTCATGGCTGATCCCTTTCGGATATCGTCCAAGGGATCAGGCTAGAACAAATCAGGAACATACTACAAGGGAGAATAACACCCGCGCTCGATCGCCAGCCGCCGCACCAGCGCCAGCACGGTGTCGATGGTCGGCGTCGGCTGGCCGACGAGTCGCCCGAGTTCCTGCACAGCCGTGACCAGCGCGTCGATCTCCATCGGGCGGCCGCGCTCGAGGTCCTGCAGCATCGAGGTCTTGTGCTCGCCGACATCGCCGGCGCCCTTGATGCGGCGGTCGACGGGGATGAGGAAGCGCACGCCGAGGCGCTCACCAATCGCCTGCGCCTCCAGCATCATGGCGCGGGCAGTGGCGCGCGTGCCTTCGTCGGCGACGATTGCCGCAAGCGTGCTACCGGTCAGCGCCGAGATCGGATTGAAGGAGAGGTTGCCCCAGAGCTTCACCCAGATCTCCGAGCGGATGTCCTCGCGCACCGGCGCCTGCAGCCCGGCCTTGACCATTTCGCGCGCCAGCGCGGTCACCCGCTCGCTCTTCTCGCCCGAAGGTTCGCCCAGCGAAAAGCGCGTGCCCTCGACATGGCGGATGAGACCGGGCGCGTCGACCTCGACGGCGGGGTAGACGACAGAGCCGATGACGCGCTCCGGTCCGATGCGCTCCCAGATCGTGCCGCCGGGATCGACCGCGCCGAGCCGCGTGCCTTCGAGCGCGCCGCCCGCCTTGTGGAAATACCACCAGGGCACGCCGTTCTGCATGGTGACGACGGCCGTCCCCTCGCCCAGCAGCGGCGCGATCTGATCGAGCGCCGGCGCCAGCGAATGCGCCTTCAGCGCCAGCACGACATAATCCTGCACGACTAGTTCTTCCGCGCGCGCGGCCGCCCTCACCTGCGCCACGGTTTCCTTGCCGCCCTCGACCAGGCGCAGGCCACCGGCCTTGATGGCTTCCAGATGCGCGCCGCGCGCGACGATCGACAGATCGACCGAGCCGGCGATCGCGAGCTTCGCGGCGAGATAGCCGCCGATGGCGCCGGCGCCGAAGACTGTGACGCGCATCAGCCGAGCCCGAGCTTGGCCGCAAGGCCGATGCGCTGCAGCTTGCCGGTCGCACCCTTCGGAATCTCGTCGAGGATCAGCACCTTGCGCGGCACCTTGAAATCGGCGAGCCGGGTGGCGGCGAAGCCGCGGATGTCGGCTTCGCTGGCGCTCTGGCCCTCGCGCAGCACGACAGCCGACGCCACCTCTTCACCCAGCTTGTCATGCGGCATGGCGAAGGTGACGACCTGCGCCACCGCCGGATGATCCATCAGCACGTCGTCGACCTCGAGCGGCGAAATCTTTTCGCCGCCGCGATTGATGATCTCCTTCAGCCGGCCGGTGACGCGCAGGTAATTGTCCTCGTCGAGCACGCCCTGATCGCCGGTGTGGAACCAGCCATGCGCGAAGGCGCTGGCATTGGCGTCCGGATTCTTCTCATAGCCTGCCGTGACGTTCGGACCGCGAATGACGATCTCGCCGATCTCCCCGGCTTTGAGCAACCGCCCGTCCGGCGCCATGACGGCGACTTCCGGTCCGGCCGACGCGCCGACGCTGCCGGGCTTGCGCAGTCCGGGCGGCAGGCGGTTGGATGCCATCTGATGCGCGGCCTCGGTCATGCCGTAGGCCTCGATCACCGGGCAGCCGAACGTCTTCTCCAGCTCGGCCATGACTTGCGCCGGCAACGAGGCCGACGACGAGCGGATGAAGCGCAGCCTCGCCCCGGCGAGTTGCTCGGGATTGCGGGCGGCGCGCGGCAGGATCGCCTGGTGCATGGTGGGCACGGCGGTGTACCAGCTGGGCCTGGCCTCGGAGAGCCACTGGAAGAAACGCAGCGCGTTGAAGCCGGGCGCGCAGAAGACGCTGCCGCCGGCGGCGAGCGAGGAAAGCACCGCCGCGATCAGCCCATGGATGTGGAACAGCGGCATGATGTTGAGGCAGCGATCGGCCGGCGTCAGGCCGAGCGTGGCGCCGATATGCCCGGCCGAGGCGGCAAGATTGGCATGACTGAGCGGCACCAGCTTCGGGCGCGACGTGGTGCCGGAGGTGTGCAGGAGGAGCGCGACGTCGCCATCGGCGGCCAGACCGGATGCGACCGGCGGCCCGACGGGATCGCCCTCGATCGCGAAGGCGCCGGACGGCGCGCCTTCCGGCACCAGCAGCCGCAGCACCGGGATGCCGAGGCGCCCGGCGACTTCGACCGACGGC
>JAFKFE010000961.1 GCA_017308345.1 Alphaproteobacteria bacterium
GATCGAGACATTGTCCTCGCGCGTCACCGTCTGCAGCATGTCGAGCGTCTTGAAGCCGTCGCTTTGCATCAGTTCCGGCCAGGTCAGCACCTTGGCGCACCAGATGTCGGCGGGCTCGAGAATGGCCAGCCATTCGTCGATGGTCTTTTCGGCAATGCGCCTGGCGATGATGGCCTTGATCTCGTCGCGGGCGGTGAACCAGGTCGCCGGCTTGTCGCGGAACGGGGCGAGCTCGGGCAATCCGAGCAGGTCGGCGATTTTCGGGATCGGCGTCATGGCAATGGCCAGATAGCCGTCCCTTGCCGGATAGACGCCGTAGGGCGCCGACAGATAGGCATGGGCGCTGCGGAAGGACGAGCGCTTGGGCAGGCGGCGGCCGTCATTGAGATGCGTTGTCAGCACCTCGAACTGGAAGTCGATCAACGCCTCGAGCAGGCTGGTCTCGACATGGCCGCCCTCGCCGGTGATGCCGCGCCGCACCAGTTTTGCCAGGATGCCTTGCGCGCAGGCAGCGCCCGCCAGCATGTCGGCGATGGCTAGGCCGAATGGCACCGGCCCCTGCCCCTCGTCGCCGTTCAGCCACATGACGCCCGAACGGGCCTGGGCCAGCAGGTCCTGCCCCGGGCGCCTGACCCAGGGGCCGTCCTCGCCATAGCCGCTGATCGAGGCGTAGACGAGCCGGGGATTGATCGTCCTCGCATGCTCATAGTCGAGGCCGAGCCGCTCGATGACGCCCGGCCGGAAGTTCTGGATGAGCACGTCGGCCCTGGCGATCAGCCCGCGCAGTATGGCGAGGTCGGCCTCGTCCTTGAGGTCGACCGCCAGGCTCTCCTTGCCACGGTTGATGGCATGGAAAATGGTGGAATCGCCGCCGATCTCAGTGTCGCTGAGATAGAGCCGGCGCGACAGGTCGCCGCCATCGGGCCGCTCGATCTTGATGACGCGCGCGCCGAGATCGAGCAGGCGCAGCGAGCAGTAGGGCCCCGACAGGAACTGGCTCATGTCGACGACGACGAGGCCGGCCAGCGGGAGTTCGTTTTCAGCGACCACGGTTCACTTCTCTGTCTTGCCGACGAAATCGGCCGGGTTCTTGTATTTCACCGTCTGCAGATGCTCGCAGTAGAGCACCAGCTCTCCTTCACCCTTGAAGACTTCATAGCTGGCGCGGATCAGGCCCATGTCCTGGTAGCGCGGCTTTTTGTCGAGGTTGGTGCGGATCGAATAGATGGTGTCGCCGATGAAGACCGGCTTGATGAATCTGAGCTTGTCGTAGCCATAGGAAAAGGCGTTGACGCAGTTGGTGGCGACCAGGCCGAGACCGGCCGAAAAAACGAAGGCGCCCGCCACCAGCCGCCGGCCGAAGATGCCTTCCTTCCCGGCGAACATCTGGTCCTGCACGTAAGGGTGGACGTCCAGTACCAGCGTATTGAACATATGGCTTTCGCCCTCGGCGATGGTGCGGCGGAGCGAGCGGATTTTATGGCCGGGCCGCCAGTCCTCGTAGAACCAGTTCTCCGAATTCCAGACAGGGATTTCGGCATGCGCCCCAGGCATGTCGGCAGGATGCGTCGAGGAGACGCCGACGGTGGGCGAGAATCCGCTCACGATCCTCTCCGGGGGCTTCCGGCGCGGCCTGCAAGGCGGTTCCGGGCACGATGCCGGATGGCGAGACGCATGATCGCTTTCCTCCCGTCAATTTTCTTTTGTGAATAATATTTTCACATATGGGATTGCCTTGCAAGCGATGATCGGCGAAATTTTTGACTGCGGCACCGTGGAGGCGGGCCGGCTCACGGGAGGAAGATCAATGCAAAGCGCGTGTCTTGTCTTTGTCGGCAGCCTCAACCGCGAGGCGCCCTATTTCCAGGGCGCGCGCGGCGTCGGCCTCGGCGTCTACGCCTTCGACGAGGCGACGCTTGCCGCGCAAAAACTTGCCGAGACCAACGAGGTCGACAACCCGACCTTCCTGTCGGTGACGCCGGATGGCTCCCGCCTCTATGCCAATTCGGAAGTCTTCGCCTGGCGCGAGGGAACGGTCACCGCCTATCGCTTCGAGCGCGCGGCGAATTCCCTCGCCTATATCAACAAGCAGCCCTCGCTCGGCAGCATCACCGCGCACAACACGATCACCCGCGACGGCTCCAAGCTTCTGGTCGCCAATTACGGCATGGGCAGCGGCGGGCCGGACAAGGCGGTCGCCGTGTTCGGCTTTGCGGCCGATGGGGGCCTGACGGCGCCGCTGGCGAGCGTGGCGCATTCCGGCACCGGCCCGAACGCCGAGCGGCAGGAGCGGTCGCATGCGCACAGCGTCACCGAGACCATCCAGGGCGACGTCGCCATCGTCGCCGATCTCGGCATCGACCAACTGGTCTCCTACCGCATCGAGCCCGACGGCACGCTGGTGAAGCTCGCCTCCTCGGCGCTCGCGCCGGGCGCCGGGCCGCGCCACGTGGCGCTGCATCCAAACGGCCGCTTCGTCTTCGTCATGAACGAGTTGGACTCGACGGTCGTCTCGCTGGCGCTCGACCAATCCTCGGGCCGGCTCGAGATGATCGACACCAAGCCGGCGGTTCCCGGAGAGGCGCGCGCGCACAATCACTGCGCCGATATCCAGATCTCGCCCGACGGGCGCTTCCTCTACGGCTCTAACCGGGGCCATGACAGCGTTGCCATCTTCGCCGTCGATCAGCAGTCGGGAAAGCTCGATACCGTCGACTTCACGCCCTGCGGCGGCGCGACGCCGCGCAACCTGGCGCTGACGCCATCCGGCGGGCATCTGTTTTCAGCCAACCAGAACGCCGACCGCATCTCGATCTTCGCGCGGGACGAGACGAGCGGCAGGCTGACCGACACAGGCAGTGCCATCGAGATCGGAACGCCTATGTGCGTGCGGATCACGCGGGACCCGCTCCGGTCCTGACTTACTGGCTGACCCGGACGAACGAGCCGGTATAGGTCTGCCCGGCTAACGCGTAGGTAACATCGAGCGTTCCTGGCGACGGCATCGTGGCGGTGATGTCGGCGCCGTTCGGCAGGCGCCCGAGCTTCAAGGTGTTGCCGGAAATCCTGCCAGAACCATCGGCGACGCCCGGCTTATTGTCGGCGAGATCGCCCCATGCGTAGCTGACCGTCACCTGCCCGCCCGAGGACACGGTCAGCACCGCCAGCTTGCCGTCATACATGCCGTTGAGCTGCCCGGCCCAAATGCCGGAGAAGGCGGCGTATCTGGCCGGCACGCCCTTGCCGGGCGGAACGATCGCGACCGTCTGGTCCAGCACGGCTGAATTCGACGACGCCGGAGCGGGAGCGGCAATGGCAGCCGGGGCTGGTTGCGGGTCGGCAACAGGTTGCGTGTCCGGAGTGGATTGGCAGGCAGCAAGCGCGATCGCAATCCAAAACATCGGCAAGAGACTGTTCGATCGCGCAAGCGGTCCGGGCCGAACACGTCCCCGCGCCTGAATCCCACCCAGAACCGGAATATTCATGAGCATCCCTCTGACAGGAAGCCCTTAGCCTAGTTGCCGCCGCCGGCATAGGGATTTCCTCAGGCGCTTTCCTTCGTGCCCCGAGCGAACAATCGGGCGAGCAGGCCGTCGCCGCCAAACCCGCCGGATTTCGAGATGATCGCCGTTCCGTCCCACGCGCCCGCGACCATCCGGCTCACCGCGACGCCTGGCTCGTACAGACCCTCGCAGAGAAGATGGGAGGCCGCGCAGATGCGGACCAGCAACCGCAAGGTCCATCCGCCCGTCACCAGCACGGCATGAGGACGCGGCATGGTAGCCACGAGCCGCTCGAGCGAACGCTCGATCATGGCGCGCGCCCGCGCAACCGAGACCGCATTCGCGGGAGCAACCAGCATGACTGGTGGCTCGGGCCGCAGCGCGCCGCTGCCGTCCATCACCAGGGACCGCAATCCGGGAACCGCCGCGATCTGGCGCAGCGTCACCGGATGGTTCGTCCCGCAAATCGCCAGATCGACCGCCGGCGGCCGCAAGCCGGGCAAAGCCTGCCCAGCAAGCACCGAGGCCAGTCCGCCGGCGCCGATATAGAGATCGTCGTCGCCCTGCCCGAACGCGGCGACGGCATTCGCAAGCTCGGCGTCGCTGGACGCGTCGGCTACGGCAAATCCGCC
>JAFKFE010000962.1:0-4125 GCA_017308345.1 Alphaproteobacteria bacterium
CCGTGGCGGTGGTTTCGCCCGGCGCGAAGATTAGCGTCGCATCGGCGATGCGGCGGCCTTTGTCGTCGAAGGCGCCCGCGGTGACCTGCGCCGGCGCCGGATCGTCCGGCGCGCGAACGGCGGTGAGCGCGAAGCCGTCGACCTGGTTGTCGGCGCCGGTCAGGCCGGTCAGGGAAGGCCGGTCGGGCGTGACCCAGACCAGCCGTTTCGCGTTCTTTTCGAGCAGCGTCTTGAAAGCGGCTTCGTCGCCCTTGGCGGCGAGTCCGTCGGCGAGCACCGCGACGCTGGCGCCGGGCAGGCGCTCCAACGTGGCGGCGACGCGGGCATAGACGGCCGGACGGTCCGTGGGGACCGGCCGCGGCCTGGCGGCGCGCAGACGGTCGAGCGCGGCCGAGGCATCGAAGGGGCCAACCTCGGCATTGGGCTTTTCGGCGGTGAAGGCGATCACGACCGGTACGCCGTTCGAGCCGGCATCGGCGACCAGCCGCTCGGCGGTGGCGACGCGCTTGCCCCAGTCGGCCGCGCTCGCCCAGCCATTGTCGATGACAAGCGCGAGAGCCGGGCCTTCCGCTGGCAGCTTCTCGCGCGGATTGAAGACCGGCTCGGCCAGCGCCATCACGACGAGCGCCGCCATCAGCAGCCGAAGCAGCGTCAGCCACCACGGACTTTGCTGCGGGGTTTCTTCGCGCCTGAGGACCCGGGCGAGGATTTTCAGCGGCGGGAAAACTTCCGTCTGCGGCTTGGGCGGGGTGAGCCTCAACAGCCACCAGATCACCGGCAGCGCCAGAAGGCCCCACAGCACCATGGGTGCCCCAAAGGAAAGCGGCAGCCAGTTCATGCGACCGTCCTTCCCGGGGGCAGCCCGGCATGATCGCCGGAGGCGGTCAACCCGGTATGGCTGCCTCCGGCAGTCAATCCTGCATGATTGCCGTCGGCAGTCATCGCCATGTGGATGCGCACCAGCGCCTCGGAAGCCAGACGGTCCGTGTGATTGACGGTAAAACTCCAGCCGAGACGCTTGCACCAGGCGGCCAGTTCCTCGCGGCGAGCCCGGTAAAGCAGGCGGTACTCCTCGGCCAGCATCTCGGCTCGGCCGGCGGTCAGCTTGTCGCCGGTTTCGGGATCGGTGAACTCGGTGCGTCCGGCATAGGGGAAGGTTTCCTCGGCCGGGTCGGCGACCTCGATCAGATGCGCGCGCACGCCGTGGCGGGCGAGCACGTCGAGCCAGGCCTTGGTTTCCTCGACCGGGTCGAGGAAATCGCTGACGAGGACGATGTCGCAGAAGCGGCGGATGGACGACAGATCGGGCTTGGCGGGCAGCGCGCCGGCGTGGCTCAGCTGGGCGGCGATGCGCTCGGCGCCGTTGCGGGCGGTGAAGGGGTCGGTCAGGCCCGGCCAGGCGATGCGCTCGCCACTGCGCGACAGGAGCTCGGCCATGGCAAGCGCCAGCACCAGCGCGCGCGATTCCTTGGAAACGCTTGCCGCCGCGGATTTGTATAGCATCGAAGGCGAGGGGTCGGCCCAAAGCCAGACGGTGTGAGCCGCCTCCCATTCGCGGTCACGCACATAGGTATGGTCGTCCTTGGCCGAACGGCGCCAGTCGATGCGCGAGGCATCGCCTTCGACATAGGGCCGGAACTGCCAGAAATTCTCGCCGATGCCGCGCTTGCGGCGGCCGTGCCAGCCGGCGATCACCGTATTGACGATACGCCGCGCCTCGACCAGCAGGTCCGGCACCAGTGAAGCCCGCAACCGGCCACGGGCGAGCGCGTCGCGCGTCGCAACCGGTGCCTGGACCTCGCCTATTCGACCCATCAGATGCCTTTTGCCAGCTTCGCCACCACGTCGCGCACCGAAGTGCCTTCGGCGCGGGCGGCGAAAGTCAGCGCCATGCGGTGCTGCAGCACCGGCTCCGCCAAGGCGCGGATGTCGTCCACCGACGGCGCCAACCTGCCATCATACAGGGCGCGGGCGCGGGAGCACAGGGTCAGCGCCTGGCTGGCCCGGGGGCCCGGCCCCCAGGCGACGTGCTTGTCCGTCTCGGTATTGCCCTGGCCGGGCCGGGCCGAACGCACCAGCTTGAGGATCGCCTCTACGACGCTCTCCGGCACCGGCATGCGACGGACCAGCGTCTGGATTTCCCTCAATCTCGCCGGCTGCAGCACCTTATCGGCCTTGGCCTCCTCGACGCCGGTCGTTTCGAGCAGGATGCGGCGCTCCGCGTCGATCTCCGGATAGAGAATGTCGACCTGCATCAGGAACCGGTCGAGCTGGGCTTCGGGCAGCGGGTAGGTGCCTTCCTGTTCCAGCGGGTTCTGCGTCGCCAGCACATGGAAGGGCGAGGGCAGGTCATAACGGGCCCCGGCGATGGTGACGTGATATTCCTGCATCGCCTGGAGCAGCGCCGATTGCGTGCGCGGGGAGGCGCGGTTGATCTCGTCCGCCATCAGCAATTGCGTGAAGATCGGCCCGGAAATGAAGCGGAAGGAACGCTTGCCGAACTCGTCCTGCTCCATCACCTCGGAGCCGAGGATGTCCGACGGCATCAGGTCGGGCGTGAACTGGACGCGGCGCGAATCGAGGCCGAGCACGATGCCCAGCGTCTCGACCAGCTTGGTCTTGGCAAGGCCCGGCACGCCGACCAGCAGCGCGTGGCCGCCCGCCAGCAGCGCCACCAACGTGCGCTCGACGACCGCTTCCTGGCCGAAGATCACCCGGCCGACCGCATCGCGGACCCTGGAGATGTCGACCAGCGCCTTTTCGGCTTCCTCGATCATCGCTTTCTCGCTGATCGGGCTTTCCTTGATCATCACGCTCATGCCGTTCGATCCTTGTGGTTGGAAATACCGGCCTGCATTCTCAATGTCGCAGAATGCCGCGATTCGGCTCCGCCTGGCGCCTGCATTCGAACTTAAATCACAGACTTGGGCGGACAAGGCTGACAATCGGGACAACAGTGACTATTTCGTGACTATGGCCGAACGCAGCGAACATCGTGAACAAAGCCCGGGTGAGCAGAGCTTGACCAGTGCTACCGAGGCGCGCGGACTTGAGGCGCTGGTTTCGCGTGCCGCCCGCGCGGGCAAGGGGCCCGCGCCGGTCGAGCGCTGGAACCCGGATTTCTGCGGCGATCTCGACATGGAGATCAAGGCCGACGGCACCTGGTTCTATCTCGGCACGCCGATCGGGCGCATGCCGCTGGTGCAGCTTTTTTCCAGCGTGCTGCGCAAGGATGCCGACGGAAAGACATATCTTGTGACCCCGGTCGAGCGGGTCGGAATACGCGTGGTCGACGCGCCTTTCATCGCCGTCGAAATGAATGTGTCGGGGAGCGGCGACGACCAGGTCATCACCTTCCGCACCAATGTCGGCGACGTAGTGGCGGCCGGACCCGGCCATCCGCTGCGCTTCGTCGACGAGGACGAAACCGGCGGGCTGAAACCCTATGTGCTGGTGCGCGGGCGGCTGGAGGCGCTGGTGGCGCGGCCGGTGATGTATGAGCTGGTCGGGCATGGCGAGGAGATCGACATCGACGGCAAGGCGATGTTCGCCGTCCGCTCGGGCGGCGAGGCCTATCCGATCATGCCGGCCGAGAAACTGAAACGGCTGAGCGCGTGATGGACCAGGTTACGCGGGCGCCGTTCTTGATCGCGGATTTCCGGGCGCGCGCTGCCGCGCAGGCCGCGATCACCCCCGGCGAGGATTTCGGCGATCATCGCTTCAATCCCGATCACCCCAGGCTCCAGCACGTCAAGCCGCTGCGTGACGCGGCCGTGCTCATCCCGGTCGTCGACCATGCCGACGGCGCCATGGTGCTGCTCACCAAGCGCGCGGAGAAGCTGCGCAGCCATTCCGGCCAGGTGGCCTTTCCAGGCGGCACCATCGATCCGACCGATCCGAGCCCCGAGGCAACCGCGCTGCGGGAGACTTTCGAGGAGATCGGCCTCGACCGCGGCCATATCGAGGTCATCGGCCGCATGCCGGATTATGTGTCGGGCAGCGGCTACCGCATCGTGCCGGTGCTTTCGGTGGTGCGGCCCGGCTTTTCGCTGACGCTCAACGCCGACGAAGTCGATGCCGCCTTCGATGTTCCTCTTTGTTTTCTGATGGACCCGACCAACCCTA
>JAFKFE010000962.1:4168-7478 GCA_017308345.1 Alphaproteobacteria bacterium
GATCTGGGGCGTCACCGCCGGCATCATCCGTACGCTCTATGAAAGGCTTTATGCGTGAGCGTTGAGGCGTCCCTCTCGGGCCGGGCCGATTGGCTGGGCGACAAACCCCTGCAGCAATTGCTGGCCGCGCTGAAGCAGGGCGGCGAGGAAGCACGCGTGGCAGGCGGCGCTGTACGCAACGCGCTGCTTGGCCAACCGGTGGCCGACATCGACATTGCCGCGACGACCTTGCCCGAAGAGACCATCCGGCGCGCCGAGGCGGCCGGCTTCAAGACGGCGCCGACGGGGATCGAACACGGCACCATCACCGTGATTGCGGGCGGCAAGCCCTACGAAGTCACCACGCTGCGCGCGGACATCGAGACCGATGGCCGGCGCGCGAAAGTGACCTTCGGGCGCGACTGGAAGCTTGACGCCGAGCGGCGCGACTTCACCATCAACGCGCTCTATGCCGAAGCCGACGGCACGATCGTCGATCTTGTCGGCGGCATTGCCGATATCGAGGCGCGGCGATTGCGTTTCATCGGCGACGCGGAAGCGCGCATCCGCGAGGATTATCTGCGCATCCTGCGCTTTTTCCGCTTCTTCGCCTGGTATGGAGACGGCCGGCCGGATGCCGAGGGCCTGAAGGCCTGCGCCAGGCTGAAGGAAGGGCTGGCCCAGCTTTCGGCAGAGCGCGTCTGGTCCGAACTGAAGAAGCTGCTGTCGGCGCCCGACCCCTCGCGCGCCCTGCTCTGGATGCGCCAGGCCGGCGTGCTGTCCGCCGTGCTCCCGGAAAGCGAGAAATGGGGCATCGATGCCATCCACGGCCTGGCCAGGACCGGAAAGGATCTCGGCTGGACCGCCGATGCGATGCTGCGGCTCGAGGCAATTGTCCCGCCCGATGCCGTGCGCATGAAGACGCTTGGCGAGCGGCTGCGGCTTTCGAACGACGAGGCCGGTCGCCTGCGGCATTGGGCGCTGACCATCGCCCCGGACGCGAAGACGACCGAGACCGAACTGGCCAAGAAACTCTATTACGGCGACCGCAATGGCTATCTCGATCGTATTCGGCTGGCGCTTGCCGCCGCGCGCACGCGTGCCGTCGAGGACAACCAGGCGATGATGGAGGCCGGCGGTTTTTCGCGCCTGCTCAATTTCACGCTGAAATGGGAAAGGCCGGTGTTTCCGATCAAGGGCGCCGACCTGGCCGGACTTGGCGCGTCACCGGGGCCGAAGCTGGGCGCGACGCTGAAGAACCTCGAAAGGGAATGGGTCGGGTCGGGTTTCACGCTGGAACGCGGCGCGCTCATGAAACGCGCCGCGCAGGCCCTGGAGCCTTAAGGTCTTGTTTTTATGCATGTCGTTGCCCCGGAACCGCTGCACACTTCTGGGCGACATGCATTAGTCCGCCGGGGTGGCCGGCGTCCGTCAATGTATCGCCACGGGAGCCAGCGCCCGCGACAGGCTTGCCTCGCCCTTGCCGTAGATGGACGGGTCGTAGTTCACCAGCGTGTCGGTGCGGGCCGTGTTGAGCAGGTCATTGGTGATCTGGACCGGCGTCGCCTTCGCGAACTTGCTGCCGATGATCGCGGCGTAGCCCGAGATGATCGGCGCGGCGAACGAGGTTCCGTAGAGACCGGTCTTGTCGCCTTCGACGCCGACCACCAGGAAGTGGCTCTGCACCAACGGGTCGGAGCCGGCGTAGTCGGAATACCAGGCGAGCTGAGCCTTGTTGGTTGTCGTGCCGTTCGCCGACAACGCGCCGACGAAGATCGCCGTAGGTTTCCCGATCAAGGCGAGGTCGAGATAGTCCTGCTGGCCCCCGGTGACCCCGCCGACGGCGACCGCGTCGTTGCCGGCCGCCTTCGATATGATGGCCGATCCCTTGGTCGCATATGAGATGATCGATGCCTCTTCCGGGGCCCACCAGATCTGGTTCACGCCATATCCGGCGGTGGTGTACATGCCGTAGCTGAGGTTGAGCACGTTGCGACCGCGGGCCAGCGAGACGGCCGAACCCGTCGAGAAATCTTTCGAGCGGATGGTCGCCGAGGGAGCGATCATGCTTGCTTCCTCGCGCGTCCATTCACCGTGCCGTTGTGTCTGCACGCCGACGCCGAAATTGCCCGAGAAGCGCGATGTGCTGCTGAAATCGTCGACGATGGTGATGGTGACGCCCTTGCCCTTGTAACCGGCTGACCATGCGGCGCCGACGTCCGGGCTCATCCAGTTCTGTACCGCCTGCGTGGTCCGCGCGGCCGGAAGCTTGGCGCTCACGCATATGGACTGGACGCCGTGGCACAACACGGCAGCCTCGTCCGCGTCGGGGACTTCCTGCGCCGACGCCATGGACGCCGGCAGCAGCAGCAGAGCCGCGGCGATGCCGAATTTCCAGAAATTTGCAGACATGGTCTTACTCCCGGTCAAACAAGAAGGCGGATGAAGCGCGAAACAAGGGAGCCGGAGGACTTTTCATCCACTGACTTCCGGCGATCAGAACGTAAGGCGGTAGTTGAGCCACAGATGCAGCCTCTCGGGTGTTGCGTTGACCAGTTGCTTCAGCGTCTCTTCGGGCGCCGTCTCGCCCGCCGCGAGCCGGCAATTGACGCTGTAGCTTCCCAGGTCGCCATAGTCGGCGACGCACGGCTTTTCCGTTAGATTGCCGCCGATGATCGAGGTGACCGACAGGGACAGGGTGCTGTTCGGGTTCGGATGGATCTGTGTGAGAAAACCGAGCTTGAGACTGGGCGCGATGCTGTATTTCTCGGCCTGTTCGCCGGTGCCAAATCCCCAGAGAATGCCTGTATCGGGCGTCAACTGGGTGAGCAGGTCGACATGCATGTCGACCCAGTTCGCGTGGTACCATTGGTTGAACGACACCCAGCTTCCGCCCTGCAATTCATAGCCGCCGCTGCCGAGGCCCCTGGCCTTGTCGCTGAGCGGAGAACCCTGATGGATGTCGACGAGCGAGGTGGTCCATTCCTGGGCGGTTGCCGCTGACGCAAAGAGGAGCGCGCACAACAGGAGTACCGCCGTGCAAAGAGCGCCTCGAATGTCGGACAGCTCGCGCATGCGCGAAGCACCTCGCCCCACCATTCCGGACAGCGCCTTGGTGGCGAAGGGCTTCTCGGGCAGCCGCCTCTGGCCGGATCACGCGCGGGAGAATCGCACGCAGACTGTTACCGCAAGGTTATCTACGCTGTTACGAATATAAGAATTCTCTTGAATTATGCGTAAACAAGGCCTTGGCCGGCGATCGGAGGGATCGTCGGCCGACGCGGCGGAAGCGATATCCCGTCTCTTGCCTGTCGGCCCGCGGTGTTTCGAA
>JAFKFE010000963.1 GCA_017308345.1 Alphaproteobacteria bacterium
GTAGCGCAGCGCGGCCGACAACAGCGTGCCCGAGGACGAACCCGCCAGGATGCCTTCCTTGGACAGGAGATCGCGCACCGCCAGCATGCTCTGCTTGTCGGGGATGGAGTAAGCCTTCCCGACCAGCGAAAGGTCGGCATTGGGCGGCACGAAATCCTCACCGATACCCTCGACCGTCCAGCTGCCGGCCTCTTCCATCTTGCCGGTCTTGATCAGCGGCGCCAGCACCGAGCCGACCGGGTCGGCCAGCACCATCTCGGTCTTCGGCGAGTGCCTGGCGAAGTAGCGGCCGAGCCCCGTCAGCGTGCCGCCGGAGCCGACGCCCAACACCACCGCGTCGACGTCGCCGTCAAGCTGCCAGAAGATCTCCGGCCCGGTCGTCGTCTCATGCGCCAGCGGATTGGCCGGGTTGGCGAACTGGTTGGCATAGAAGGCGCCGGGCAGCTCGGCGGCGATCTTCTGCGCCATGTCCTGGTAATATTCCGGATGGCCCTTGCCGACATCGGAGCGGGTCATGCGCACCTCGGCGCCCAGCGCGCGCAGATGCTGGATCTTCTCGCGCGACATCTTGTCGGGCACGACGAGGATGATGCGGTAGCCCTTCGGGATGCCGACCTGCGCCAGCCCGAGACCGGTGTTGCCGGCGGTGGCCTCGACGATGGTGCCGCCACGCTTCAGCGCGCCCGACTTCTCGGCCGCCGCGATCATCGACAGCGCGATGCGGTCCTTGATCGAGCCGCCGGGATTCTGGCTTTCCAGCTTGATGAACAAACGGCATTTGCCGGTGTCGAATTTGGTCAGCTCGACGACCGGCGTCTGGCCGATCAGTTCGAGCACCGAGGCGCAGGGCGGGCGCAGCCTCGACAGATTGGTGTCCGCGCCGCCGGGCGCCGGTTGTCTCTGCTCGCTCATCCGAGGCGCTCCGTGGAAGCAGTTCGACGCAGGTGGTTGCAAATCTCGCGCATCCTTGTTCGATCATGATCTTTTCCAAAAACCGGCTCCCACTTTTTGGGATCATGCTCCAGCCGCCGGATTCCATTCCGGTTTCGCGGATCGCGCGAGGTGTCTTTTCCAGCCCTTTGCCTTTGGAAAGAAGATAGATCGTGCCAATCCGGCGGCGAGTCGGGGAATGAAATTCCATGGGGGGTTGCCGTGTCCTCCCTCGTGAAGCAGCAACCTATCCTTCGTGCGAGAAAGCCGCGCTCACCCCAGCAGCTGCTTGCTCAGCTTCGCGCATTGCACGCGGATGTCGGGAATGGCGTCGATCTCGAAGAAGGTGCCGCGCGTCAGCGGCCCGACGGCGAGCAGCTTCGACGACACCGTGCCGTCGGCCGCGATCAGCTCGCATTTCGCGGTGACGTCGAGGCCGAGGCGCAGCGGATCGGGGCGCGCCAGGCCGCGATCGAGCAGCGAGCGCACGAGGCCGTTCGACGTCCTCGAGATATCGCGGGCGATGCCCATGCAATCATAGATGCGGCCGACATGCAGCGTCTCGACATCCTGCGTGCCGCGCGGCTGGATCTTCACGACGAAGCCGTCATTCGCCTCGATGCTGACGACCCTGCCGGCGACAAGGCGGATGCGGCCCGCGCGCACCGCCTCGATGACACGCGCGTAGACTTCCGGTGCCATGCGGTGGCGGTGGATGTCCCACCAGGCCTTGGTGTGCTCGACGAAACGGCGCTTTGCGGCGGATGGCCAGTTCTGCCAGATCGTCTGGTTGAAGGGCCTCAGTCCGTCGACCACGTCGCGCCAGTCGCCGCCGGCCTTCTGGGTCTCACGGATCAGGTCGCGGAACCAGCCGACGAAATAGGAAAGATCGGTGCCGAGCGGAATGTCGGCGATATCGAGCTTGATCGGGTTGCCCTTGCGGTGCGGCGAGGGCAGCAGCCCGCGCCGCGACACGGCTATGATCGCGCCGCGATGGCCGCGCTGTTCCAGCGACAGGAAGGCGTCGACCATGCTGAGGCCCGTGCCGAGCAGCAGGACGGCGGCTTGCGGATCGAGCGCTGCGTCGGCCTCCGTCCCCATGCGGACCGCGTGGCACTGGAAGGCGCCGGGATGTTCGTCGTGGCCGGTGGCCAGGACGGCCAGATGCGCCACCACGCTGGTGCCGTTGGCGAGCGTAACCTCGACGCCCGACGAGGTCGGCGCGACCGACAGGCTCTCCTCGCGGATCAGGCGCAGGCGGCCGGTCTCGCGCTCGCGTTCCATGAGGCCGTCGAGCAATTCCTGCAGGTAGCGGGCATAGAGGCTGCGCGGCGCGTAGAACGGCCCCTGGTCAGGCTTCGCCAGGCCGCGCTCCAGCACCCAGCGCGCGAAATGCGTGGGATCGTCGGCATAGGCGCTCATGCCTGAAGCGTTGACGTTGAGCACATGCGCCGAAAGCAGCGTCGAATAGGCCATGCCCTGGCCGAAATGCGGCCGCTTCTCGACCAGCGTGACGCGCAGGTCCGGGTTGGGCGACTTCAACAGATGCGCGGCCAGCACGACGCCGCTGGCGCCGCCGCCGACAATGATGATGGAATTGGCGCGTCCAACCATGACTTCCAGCCGAAACCTGACTTGAGCGATCAGCGCGGGGCGAGCGCCGTGGGCGAACCCGATTGCGGGCCGCGAACGATCGCCGGAGCGGTCTTCACAAGGTCGCGCATCGTCCTCTCACTCCCAATGTTGATAAGATTACTATACTAACCAATCGGCACACGAAACCCGCGTTCCAATTCACCTGTCCCTTGAAGCATGGATTTGCCGAAACGGGATGACGCGAGGATTTTTCGTTCGGCGAGGGTCTTGGTGGAGCGCTATCCGCGCCTTCGTCGGAACGCCGTCCCGGCAGATCGAAAAAGCCTTGAAATTGCCCCGCCAACAAAAAAGCCCGGCGCGAGGCCGGGCTTACATGACTTCACGTCCAAAGAGTCTTTATCAGCTCACCTGGACCTTGCTCGCCGCCGCCTGGTCCTCGGCGATGCGCTGCTGGAACATCTGCGCGAAGTCGATCGGGTCGAGCATCAGCGGCGGGAAGCCGCCGTTGCGGGTGGCGTCGGAGATGATCTGGCGGGCGAAGGGGAACAACAAGCGCGGGCATTCGATGAACAGGATCGGCAGCATGTGCTCCTGCGGGAAGCCCGAGATGGCGAAGACGCCGCCATAGACCAGCTCGACGTTGAACAGCACTTCCTGGTCGAAGGAGGCCTTGGCGTTCAGGGTCAGGTTGACGTCGAACTGCTTGTCCGAAAGCGGGTTGGCGTTGACGTTGACATTGATGGCGATGCCCGGAGCCCTGTCACGGCCGCGCAGCGAGTTCGGCGCGCCGGGGCTTTCGAAGGACAGGTCCTTCACATACTGGGCAAGCACATTGAGCGAGGGCTGGTTCTGGGTGCCGTTACCGTTGGCGGCGCCGGTCGCCGCGTCATCGTTGCTGGCCATGAGCCTTGGTCCTTTTGCCTGGGCAGCAGTGCTGACCGGATTGAAATCGCGGGTTCGCTACCATGGCCTGCCGGACAAAACAAGTTTTGCCGCCCGTGCGGTACAGCAGGGCCGGGACTAGTCGTTCTTGAGCCGCCGCCACGGCGAGTTGTGATCCGGCCGGTTCGGATAATCGTCGCGCGAATAGTCTGTGTCGTCGAGATCGATGACGGTGTCGCGCCGGCGCGCCGAAAACCCGCTCGAGAAGCTGGTCGCCATGACGACACGGCTCTTGAGCAGCCGCCAGGCGAAGTCGCGCACCGGCGGCAACAACAGGAGAATGGCCAGGATGTCGGTAATGAAGCCCGGGATGATCAAAAGGATCGCCGCGAGCACGATCATCGCGCCATGCGCGAGCTGGCGGCTGGGATCGCGTCCGGCATCCATTTCCGCCCGCACCCGCGCCATGACGCCAAAGCCCTGGTGCCGCAAAAGCAGGCTGCCGGCGACGCCGGAAAGAATGACCAGTCCGACCGTCGCCAAGGCGCCGATTTCGCGGCCGACGACCACGAAGCCGGCGATCTCCAGCAACGGCAGCAGGAGCAGGAACAGCGGAATGAACGAAATGCGCAAGTCTTGACCGATCGCTTTCTTGTTTTGCGGCGCTCGCGGACAATCGCCGCTGGCCTTGGCGCTCTTAGATAGGTATGGCT
>JAFKFE010000964.1 GCA_017308345.1 Alphaproteobacteria bacterium
GGCTTTTTTGGTGATCGCGACGCGATGGAAGACGCTGCTGCTGCTTGTCGGCATCGTCACTTCCCCCTTGCTTCTGGCCGGCTGCAGCCAGACCACTTCATCCCATGGCATGTCGGTGTCGGGCCTGACCGACGCGCTCACGCCGAGCTTCCTCACGCGTTCCTCCAGCCATTCGCTGAAGGACAAGGAGTGCCTTCAAAGGGCGATGTTCTTCGAGTCCAACCGGTCGAGCCGCGACGGCATGATCGCCGTCGGCACGGTCGTGATGAACCGTCTGCGCTCGGGCCAGCACGGCAACACCATCTGCGAGGTCGTCGGCGAGAAGGGCCAGTTCGCGCCCGGCGTGATGACGCGGCCGATGAATTCCAGGGCGCTGCCCGATGTCGAGGAAGCAGCCGACGCGGTGCTGCGCGGCGAGCGCAAGGCCAAGCTCAAGAACACGATGTATTTCCACACCGCCGGCCTGCGCTTCCCGTACAAGAACATGCATTACACGATGGTGGCCGGCGGCAACGCCTTCTATGAGAAGCGCGGCCGCAACTGGCAGCCGCTGCCGGACGAGCCGATGGTCGCCATGGCTTCCGACAAGCAGCAGAAGGTCGACCCCGCCGCTCCCGTGCTGGTGGCTTCCGCCGAGCCGGTGGTCAAGACGATCGTGCGGCCGGATCCGGCCAAGCAGGTCGCCATGGCCACGCGGACTGAGGCGGCTCCGGCCGAACAGACCTATGTGACGGCTGCCGCCGCGCCGGCCGTCCCCTCCGCGAAGTCCAGCCGCCTCGCGCAGAAGCAGGTCGTTGTGGCGATGCAGGAACCGATGGCCGAACCGGACGCCTCGCGCTTCGGTGGCACGCTCAAGGGCCGCTACATCACCTCGGTGCCCAGCGCGCCGCAGGAAGCGGCCATGGGCTTCCAGTCGACGCCTGAGAACACCGACGCCATCGGCGCGATGATCGTCAGCCAGGATCGGCCGCTCGAAACCAACTGAACCCGATCGCATTCGACACAGGGCCCGCCATGGCGGCATGGCGGGCCCTGTGTCGTCGCGGCTGTTCCAAACCGCTCGGAAAAATCCTAGATCAAGGCGATGTCGAAGAGAATCGCCGGTCCGGAAATCGAACGCCTGATCCAGCTCCTGGCCAAAGTGCCCGGGCTTGGGCCGCGCTCGGCCAGGCGCGCCGCGCTCCATCTCATCAAGAAGAAGGAGCAACTGCTCGAGCCTTTGGCCGCCGCCATGGGCGAGGCGGTCGACAAGGTTCGCATCTGCTCGACCTGCGGCAATGTCGACACGTCCGACCCTTGCATGATCTGCACCGACCCGCGCCGCGACGCCGGCACGCTGATCGTCGTCGAGGACGTCTCCGACCTCTGGGCGCTTGAGCGGGCGGCCGCCATGAACGTGCGCTACCATGTGCTGGGCGGCACGCTGTCGCCGCTCGATGGCATCGGCCCGGACCAGCTCAACATCCGTTCGCTGGTCGACCGTGTTGCAAGCGGCGAGGTGAAGGAAGTCATCCTCGCGGTCAACGCTACCGTCGAGGGACAGACCACGGCGCACTACTTGACGGATCAACTTTCGGGGTTCGACGTCAAGGTGACAAGGCTGGCGCATGGCGTGCCGGTGGGCGGCGAACTGGACTATCTCGACGAAGGCACGCTGGCCGCGGCGCTGCGATCGAGGACGGCGTTTTGAGGTTTATGGGGCCAATTTGGAAATGACGGCATTCGCGACAGAACGCGGCTTGTCCAGCTTCGCATTTCTTCTGCTGGCACTGCTTGGCGTCTTCCTCTCCCTCCCAACCCGCGCCGCTCCCATCGACGACCAGTTTCAGGCTTGGCTCCAGACAGACCTCTGGCCCGAAGCCAAGTCGAAAGGCACTTCGAAAAAAACCTTCGATGCAGCCTTTATCGGGGTGAAGCCCAACCTGAAACTGCCGGACCTCGTCATGCCCGGCGAGAAACCGACGACGCCTGAGAAACAGCATCAGGCCGAGTTCGGTCCTCCAGCCAATTATTTCGCCGAAAAGATCGTTCGGGCCGTCTCCTCGGGCGGAAGGACGCGCGAGAGTGCCAACGCCAGGACGCTCGGTTTGATCGAGAAACGCTATGGCGTGCCGGGCGAGATCGTGCTGGCGATCTGGGGCCGCGAGACGGGCTTCGGCGCGGCCAAGATGCCATACGATGCGTTCGAGGTGCTGGGCACCAAGGCGTTCATGTCGACGAAGAAGGACTTCTTCCGCACCGAGCTGCTGGCGGCTCTGGAGATCGTCGAACGCGGGCTGGCGCCGGTCAATGCGATGAAGTCGTCCTGGGCCGGCGCGCTAGGCCAGCCGCAATTCATGCCGACGTCCTTCCTCAAGCACGCTGTCGACTTCGACGGCGACGGCCGGCCCGACATCTGGAATTCCACCCCCGACGTGCTCGCCTCGATCGCCAACTACCTCGTCCACTATGGCTGGGCGAGGGGGCGCGGCTGGGGTGTCGAGGTGACGGTGCCGGCAAATGTCTCCTGCTCGCTCGAAGGGCCCGACCAGGGCAAGAAGATCTCCGACTGGGTGGCGATGGGCATCAGGCGCGTCGACAACAAGGCGTTTGCGGCAAGCGAATTGAAGGCCGAGGGTCTCCTGCTGATGCCGGCCGGGCGCAGCGGACCGGCCTTCATCGTCACGCCGAACTTCTATGTGATCAAGCAATACAACAACAGCGATCTCTACGGCCTGTTCATCGGCCATGCCGCCGACCGCATCGCCAAGGGCGACGCCACCTTCGTCGGCGCCTGGGGCGCGGTCGGCGATCTCCATCGCTCCGACATCGCCGCCTTGCAGCGCGCGCTGGAGGCCAAGGGCTACGATGTCGGCAGCGCCGATGGCCTGCCCGGCTTCAAGACCCGCCGCTCGATCGGCATCTGGCAAGCCAAGAACGGCAGGCCCGCCACCTGCTTTCCCGATGCCGGCCTTGTCGCGGCACTGAAATAGCTCTGAATTTTAGCAGATTTTTCCGGATCGCCCGCGACGGTCGGTCAGCCTGTGCGTCGACGGTGCTCGGACGATCCTGGTCCAATACGCCGGCGTGCAAATGCTCGTTGCCGGGTCGAGTGCTCCCCGTTATGGTGTTGACCAACTGGACAAAAACGGTCCGGGGGCCGCCATCCGGCCCGGCAGGAAAATGCCTCAGCCTTGAGCCGGGAACTCGGGGTCAACAAAACAGGGAACGATCACCATGATGCTGGAAAAGTTTGCTCTCCGCTCTCGCGCCTTGCTTGCGGGCGCCGCGTTGTCCGCGTTGCTCGTCGCGCCTGCCTTCGCGGTCACGCCCGCCGATACGTTGGTCGAGGGCTTTGCCATCGACGATATCATCTCGATGGATCCGGGCGAGGCGTTCGAGCTGTCGACCGCCGAAGTCACCGGCAACACCTATGATCTCCTGGTCCGCCTCGACCTCAGCGACACCTCCAAGGTCAAGCCCGACCTCGCCGAGAGCTGGAGCGTTTCCGATGACGGCCTGACCTACACCTTCAAGCTCAAGCCGGGCATGAAGTTCGCCTCCGGCAATCCGATCACCGCGGCCGACGTCGCCTATTCCTTCGAGCGCGCCATCAAGCTCGACAAGAGCCCGGCCTTCATCATCAACCAGTTCGGCATCAGCGGCGACAATGTCACCGAGAAGGCCAAGGCGGTCGATGACACCACCTTCCAGTTCGTCGTCGACAAGGCCTATGCGCCGAGCTTCGTGCTCAACTGCCTGTCGGCCACCGTTGCATCGGTCGTCGACAGCAAGCTGGTCAAGGAACATGTCGCCGCCGTCACGCCGAGCGCCGACTACAAATGGGACAACGACTTCGGCAATGCATGGCTGAAGACCGGCTATGCCGGTTCCGGCCAGTACAAGCTGCGCGAGTGGCGTGCCAACGAGGCCGTCGTCCTGGAGCGTAACGACAATTACAATGGCGAGAAGGCCAAGCTCGCCCGCGTCATCTACCGCAACATGAAGGAAAGCTCGGCGCAGCGCCTGGCGCTGGAGGCCGGCGACATCGACGTTGCCCGGAATCTCGAGCCGAACGACCTCGACGCCATCGCCAAGAACGCCGATCTCACCACCTCCAGCGCGCCGAAGGGCA
>JAFKFE010000965.1 GCA_017308345.1 Alphaproteobacteria bacterium
GTCCGGGAAGAAGAGCCTCTGACGGTTGGTCTTCAATCTTCCTAGCTTAACATAGCCGTCGAGCCATCCATTGTCCTCTTCCAGGAACTTCGCCTCGACAACCGGCAACCCCTTTTCCAATCTTCGATTAATCTCCTGACGGGCGTAAAAGTGCCGAAAAATCCGATCGAATTCGGTCAGATAGATATCGGCCACGGCTGTATCGCCGCGAATAAGGAACATGTTTTCGTCATTCGCTTCCAGTGACGAAGTCGAGAAGTTGGCCGATCCTGTGCACACCAAGGGATTGTCCGAGAGCGGGTCCGTAAGAAGAAACTTGGTATGGATGAAGAATATGTTACCTTCCTTCCGATAGAGTTCTTCTTTCAGGAACCATTTGTCGAGATCGGAGACGGGGAAGGTCTTTTTCTTGCCCGTGTATGCACCGAGGAGTGACCCGAAAGCCGACATCACATCCCGATCCTGCGACAACTTCGCCCGCAAATCCGCGTCAGGTTCATCTTCCAGAAGAACAAACCTGACGAATGGTCGGTCGATGCCGAATTGCGCTGCAAGAAGTTTGTTCACGCCGAACGCGGCAGTGAACATGACCGTCTCCTCGGCCTCGGCTATCCGATCCGCGTACCAGCTCAGCATGGCGTCGTTCTTGCGCGGGCTGAAGTACGGAACGACGGCAGGCTTGGAGAGCAGTCCGGTCATTTGGTCCTGTGGGGTCCTGGCCTGCGACCAAGTGGACAGATCGGGCGTCGTCGGATCCTGTGCCAGTTCGTTCCAATATGCGAGATAATCGTCGGCTATGGTGGGATCCCTGACGATGTGCACGACGTTGGTCTGTCCGCAGAAGCCGGATGCGGTAAAATTGGCCGAGCCGGCCAACACCTCAGCCGACTTTTCTCCTCGCACCCAGACGATAAATTTGTTGTGAGGAATGTTGCGGCGCTTGGTTCGCTTGATCAGCGTAAGGCCCTTCTGACTATCCAGCTGCAAAGCGCTTATGGCCTTCCTTGCGCTGGTCGTGGCGCTGGTATCGACGATCTTTCCCGTCTTGCGATCTCGACCTTTGCCAGCCTCGTAAACGATCTGAACGTCGACACCGCTTGCGGCAGCATCCTTCAGCGCCAGGAGTATGGGGGTATAGGTGAATTCGTATGCCGCGACATGCAGGCGATCGCCCGCCTTCGCTTTCTTGATGAAGGCGAGCGCGGCGTCGAGCATGCCCCTCGACAGCCAACGAACAGTCGGGTCCTTCGGATCATCAGGATCCTTGGGAGGCTTGTTTTGGAAGTCTTCCGAGAACGCCTGCGAAGCGATGGCGCCTCGATTGAAATAGATGCCGTGCCTTCCCTTTTCCGGATCTTCCGTTTGCACTTCGATATCGATGGCCGGCCCCACTCGCAACGCGCCGACGGGACCGTAGACGGGGGCCACGCGATAGGTTGTTTTCGTACCGGGGGTCGCCGTGTAATCCGCCCAAATCAGGCTCTGCACCGGCTGTTCGGCGGTCGAAAAATCGGCCTTTGGATCTGGATTTGGGATGACGGAACGAAAAACCTTTCGGCCCCTCAACCAATTGACTTGACCGTTGTTGACGATCCCAAACGCGAATCCGAGAAGATTCTCCCTCGTCGCTTCCGAAATCCTTACAGCAAGCAGGACCACCCTAGTGCCGGTCACGGCGCGAACGCTCATGCGTTCCGTATCGACTTGACTCCGCATATGTCGCCCCCTTTTTGGTCGCGATTCGCCAGAACCGGGTCTATGAAACAAACTCCTAGGCCGGAATCGCAAATAACCGGGCGACATTCATGCTTTGTCAAACGTCGTCAGTTGCTTACGTCGGCCCGCTATACATGCGTACGCCCCATACCGCCCGAGGAATATTCCTAGTTATCGATACCATACCTCACCAGAAAATATGGATAAGTATTTCTGCGCCATTTTTATTTCTAGTGCAACTTGAATCTGAGCGATGATTAATACAGGAGAGAAAATAGTCGGCTAAGAACAATGGCGGTCGCCCGCGATAAATGTCTTGATGGCGAGATCTTACTCGCCAGCCAGCCAGTCAAGGGTCCAGCGCGACGGCGGCCGCACGGCGAGCGCCTTGTGGAGAGCGGGCAACACGACCTTCAATTCGCCTTCCAGCGTATAGGGCGGATTGACCACCATCAGCCCGCTGCCGTCGAGACTGGGCTCGTCCGAGGCAGGCCGGATCTCGAAGGCAATGTCGAGCAGCTTCGGAATGCCGGTCTCCTTCAGCGCCGCGCGGAAGGCTGTCACCGCCTTGCGGTCCTTGATCGGATACCAGAGCGCGTAGATGCCGCCCGGCCAGCGCCGGCGCGCCTTCAGCAGCCCTTCGACGAGGCGGGAGAACTCGCCCTCCTCCTCGAAGGGCGGATCGATGAGGACGAGACCGCGCTTTTCCTTCGGCGGCAGTTGCGCCCCCAGCGCCAGCCAGCCGTCGAGCTCGATCACCCTCGTCTGGAAATCGCCTGTGAAAACCGACTTCAGCCGCGCGGCATCCTCGGGATGCAGCTCGATCGCCGTCAGCCGGTCCTGGTTGCGCAGGAGATGGCGAACGATCAGCGGCGAGCCGGGATAATGAACGAGGCCGCCGGCGGGGTTTTGCGCGCGCACCGCTTCCAGATATGGCTTAAGCAGCGCCGCCGCCCGCGGCTCGAGCACGGCCTCGGCCAGCCGGCCGATGCCGCCCTGCCACTCGCCGGTCTTGCCGGCCTCGACCGAAGCGAGGTCATAGCGGCCGATGCCGGCATGGGTGTCGATGACGCGGAAGGCCTTGTCCTTCTGCTTGAGATATTCGACGAGGCGGGCGAGCACCGCATGCTTGACGACATCGGCGAAATTGCCGGCGTGGTAGGCGTGGCGATAGTTCATGCGCGCCTCCCTCCAAACAGCATGATGTCGAGCGAAAACCGCTTTACGTTTTTCGGCGTCATGCTCGTGGCGAACCGTTACGGCCCCAGCGCGGCGGTGGCGGCTGCGAATTGGGGTTCTGCGGACGGCCTCCGCCGTCGCGACGGCCGAAGACCAGCGACAGCACCAGTCCGGCGAGGCCGACGCCCATCAGCGCATAGCCGGCCGGCCGCGCGCGCTCGTCGATCGAGCCGGTGCCGGCGCGCAGGATGAGATCGACCGCGCGCATGTCGATGCCGTCGGCATCGCCGGGACCCACGATGAAGACGTAAGGACCAGGCTTGACGGCCTCGATGACGCCGGCCTCGTCGCGAAAGATCTTGTCGGGCAGTTGCGGGCTGGCCTGGCGCGGATTGTCGGTGTGGTTGAAGGAGAGTGTCGAAGCCAGAGCCGTGCGGCCGCCGCTCGCCGCGGTCAGCGTCAGCACCGTGCGCTGCTGGCCGGCGAGGCGCTCGGCCCGCGCGGTCAGGTCGACAAGCACCCTCACCGGGGCGTCGCCTGCCGTGAGTTGCACGGTGACGGGCCGGAAGCGCCCGCTTTCATAGACGCGGTACGTGCCGATGGCATGGCCGGAAAAATTCCCCATCGCCCAGGGGTAGAAGATGCCGATGGCGGCGCCGGCGATGACGAGAAGGACAAAGAGGAGGCGCATTCAGAACCTTGGCTTTTCGGGCGGGATCGCCGCTACTTTCTGGCGGTTTCGTTTCGGGCAGCTTCGCGGACCCGCTCCATCTCGTCCAGAAACATTTCCAGGCCAAGCTCGAAAGTCTTGTCGAAGCCGCCGGCGCCGAAATAGGCGCCGGCCGCCACGACGCTCGGAAAGTTACGCGCCAGTTCCTCGTCGCTGACGGTGGTGACCGCCGAAGGCCCCTTGGCGTAGCCGGCCGTCTCGTCGAGGATCGCGCCCATCAGATAGTAGCCGGCGGCGCGGAACAGGCGAGCGCTGAGCTCGGGGCCAAAGCCGCCATCCTCGAACAGGCCGATGATGGCGTTGAGCTTGGCGAGGCAAGGCGGCGAGTTCATGCGATAGACGACGATGAACGGCGCGAAGGCCGGGTGCTCGGTCGCGACACGGCGGAACTCCTGCATGCCCGCGCGGACCCTGTCGCGCCAAGGCAGATCGTCGCCAGGGATGACGAGCCCGCTCATCTGCCGGTCGGC
>JAFKFE010000966.1 GCA_017308345.1 Alphaproteobacteria bacterium
TTCGGGCTTTGTGAGGCGAGCTGGTGTTGCAGGATTGCAGCACGAGTCGCTGAAATTGAACAACCGTGGGCCTGGCGCCAAGCCGCCACAAAAATGTGCGATTGGCCGGACATAGCGTTGCCGGGCAAGGGGATAATGGTTTATGGCTTCGGCCCGGACCGAAACGACGCCGAAGGGGCGGAATCCAAACATGTTTTTTTCGCGAGTTGGTCAATCGGTAGCGCCGCATCGGACCGTTTTCCTGGCGCTTTCGGTGGTCGTTCCGTCGCTTGTGGTGTCTGCGTGCACGTCGGACAAGAAAGACATCAACCTGGCGACCTATGTCGACCAGACCGAGCCGGCCGACGTCCTCTACAACCAGGGCCTGGCCAATATGAATGCCGGCCGCCTCGACGAGGCTAGCAAGAAATTCGACGCCGTCGACCGCCAGCATCCCTATTCGGAATTCGCCCGCAAATCGATGGTGATGGGCGCTTTCGCCGACTATCGCGCCGGCAATTATGACGAAGCGATCGGCACCGCGAAGCGCTATCTCACGCTTTATCCGTCGACCGACGACGCGGCTTACGCGCAGTACATCATCGGCTTGAGCTACTACCGGCAGATCAAGGACGTCACCCAGGACCAGAAGGAAGCGCGCCAGACCATCCAGACCATGCAGGACCTGGTGACGCGCTGGCCGAACTCCGAATATGTCGCCGACGCCAAGGACAAGATTCGCTTCGCCACCGATCAGCTCGCCGGCAAGGAAATGCAGGTCGGCCGCTACTATCTCGAACGCCGCGAATACATCGCCGCCGTGAAGCGCTTCCGCACCGTTGTCGAGAACTATTCCAACACCCGCCATGTCGAGGAGGCGCTCGCGCGCCTGACCGAGTCCTATTATGCCATGGGCCTGACCTCGGAAGCGCAGACGGCCGCGGCGGTGCTCGGCACCAACTATCCGGACAGCCAGTGGTACAAGGATTCCTACAAGCTCCTGCAGAGCAACGGGCTTGAGCCGCGCGAGAATGCCGGGTCGTGGATCTCCAAGGCCGGGAAGCTGATCACCGGCGCCTGAAGCTTGCGATGCTGTCCAGACTGTCGATCCGCGATATCGTCCTGATCGAGAAGCTGGACATCGACTTCCTGCCCGGGCTTTCGGTGCTGACCGGGGAAACCGGCGCCGGCAAATCCATCCTGCTCGACGCGTTGTCGCTGGCGCTCGGCGCGCGCGGCGATGCCTCGCTCGTGCGCCACGGCGGGGCGCAGGGCCAGGTCATCGCGGTGTTCGACGTGCCGCGCAACCATCCGGCCCGCGCGCTGCTTGCCGAAAACGACATCGAGGACGATGGCGACATCATCCTTCGCCGCGTGCAGACGGCCGATGGCCGCACGCGCGTCTTCGTCAACGACCAGCCTTCCAGCGTCACGCTGATGCGCGATGTCGGCCGCGCGCTGGTCGAGATCCACGGCCAGCATGACGAGCGCGCGCTGGTCGATCCCGGCGCGCATCGCGAATTGCTGGACAGTTTCGGTGGCCACCTCGGCGCCGTGCGCGGCACCGGCGAAGCCTGGCGCTACTGGCGAAATTGCGAGCAGGAGCTCTCCCGGCATCGCGCCAAGGTCGAGGCGGCGGCGCGCGAGGCCGACTATCTGCGCGCTTCCGTCGCCGAGCTTGCGAAGCTCGACCCGCAGCCGGGCGAGGAGACGGAGCTTGCGGAACTGCGCGCGCAGATGATGCGCGTCGAAAAGATCGCCGCCGAAATCCATGACGCGCAGGATGTGCTGTCGGGGCCGTCCTCGCCCTTGCCGCAGCTTGCCAGCCTGTTGCGCCGGCTGCAGCGCAAGTCGGGCGAAGCGCCCGGCCTGCTCGACGATGTGGTGAAATCGCTCGACGAGGCGATGATCTCGCTCGACGCCGCGCAGTCCGGCGTGGAAGCCGCGCTTCGTGCCACCGAATACGATCCGCAGCGCCTGGAAAAGGCGGAGGAGCGGCTGTTCGCACTGCGGGCTGCCTCTCGCAAGCACAATGTCGCGGTGGACGACCTTGCGCAGTTGCGCGACACGATGGTGGCCGATCTCGCCGATCTCGATGCCGGCGAGGAGCGGCTGCATGCGCTGGAGAAGCAAGCCGCGGCCGGGCGCGAGGCCTATGATATTGCCGCGGCGCAGCTTTCCTCGCTGCGCCATGCGGCGGCGGCGGGCCTGACCAAGGCGGTGATGGCGGAACTGCCGGCGCTGAAGCTCGAACGGGCCGAGTTCATCGTCGAGATGGGAAGCGATGCCGAAAGCCGCATGGAGGAAGGCATCGACCAGGTCGAGTTCTGGGTGCGCACCAATCCGGGCACCCGGCCGGGGCCGATGATGAAGGTTGCCTCCGGCGGCGAACTCTCGCGCTTTCTCCTGGCGCTGAAGGTGGCGCTCGCCGACCGCGGCTCGGCGCCGACCCTGGTCTTCGACGAGATCGATACCGGCGTCGGTGGCGCGGTGGCCGACGCCATCGGCCAGCGGCTGGCGCGGCTGTCGAAGCGGGTGCAGGTGCTTTCGGTCACGCATGCGCCGCAGGTGGCCGCCCGCGCCGCCAGGCATTTCCTGATCTCCAAATCCGGCGGCAAGGACCGCGTCGCCACCGGCATCGCCGAAATGGACCGCGCGGCGCGCCAGGAGGAAATCGCGCGCATGCTGGCTGGCGCCGTCATCACCGACGAGGCGCGCGCGGCGGCGGACAGGCTGCTGCGCGAAAACACCGCCGCGGCTTGAGATTTCCGGACGCTTGCGGGTTGAGTCAGCAGATGGCCGCATCGTGCTGTTCAGGAATGATTTTTGCGCAAGCCGACTTCATGCTGGCGAATCCTGATTTATAGTGGCCGGCCACAATTTTGAGGACTGCGCTGAATGTCGGAAAAACCCGTCGATTCGCTGAGCGAAAGTGAGGCCGCAGCGGAGCTGAAGCGGTTGGCGGCGGAGATCGCCGAGCATGATCGCCACTACCATGCCGAGGACGCGCCGATCGTCTCGGACGCCGAATATGACGCGCTGGCTCGCCGCAACCTCGCCATCGAAGAGCGCTTCCCGGACCTGATTCGCGAGGATTCGCCGTCGCGCCGCGTCGGCTCGCCGCCGGCGGAAGGCTTTGCCAAGGTGCGGCACGCAGTGCCGATGCTCAGCCTCGCCAAGGCCTATACCGACCAGGACGTCGCCGATTTCATCGAGCGCGGACGGCGTTTCTTCGACCGCGACAAGGACCTCGACATCGCCTTCACCGCCGAGCCGAAGATCGACGGACTGTCGGCCTCGCTGCGCTATGAGAACGGCGTGTTCGTCCAGGGCGCGACGCGCGGCGACGGTACCGTGGGCGAGGATATCACCGCCAATCTGAAGACGATTGCCGACATCCCGAAGAAACTCGAGGGCTCGGGCTGGCCGGACGTCATCGAGATCCGTGGCGAAGTCTACATGACCTATGCCGAATTCGAGGCGCTGAAGCAGCGTTCGGCAGCTGTCGGCGGCCAGGACTATGTCAATCCGCGCAACACGGCGGCAGGCTCGCTGCGCCAGAAGGACCCGTCGGTCACCGCCAGCCGCAACCTGAAATTCTTCGCCTATGCCTGGGGCTATACGACAGCGGATCCTGCCCCGACCCAGTATGATGCGGTGCAGAAATTCAGGGAGTGGGGGTTCAAGGTCAGCCCGCTGATGGTGCGGGCGAAATCGGTCGACGAATTGATCGCGCAATATCACAAAATCGAGGAGCTGCGCTCCTCGCTCGGCTACGACATCGACGGCGTCGTCTACAAGGTCGACCAGTTGGAGCTGCAGCGCCGCTGGGGCTTCGTCACCGGCGAGCCGCGCTGGGCGGTCGCTCACAAGTTCCCGGCTGAGCAGGCGATGACGACGGTCGAGAAGATCGACATCCAGGTCGGCCGCACCGGCACGCTGGCGCCGGTGGCGCGGCTGGCGCCGGTCACGGTCGGCGGCGTGGTGGTCGAGAACGTGACGCTGCACAATGAGGACTACATCAAGGGTTTCTACAGCAACGGCCAGCGGATCCGCGACGGCATCGACGTGCGCATCGGCGACACCGTGGTGATCCAGCGGGCAGGG
>JAFKFE010000967.1 GCA_017308345.1 Alphaproteobacteria bacterium
GGATGAAGTCGACCAGCGTCGGTTCGCCGCCCACCGCCTCCAGTTCCTTGTACCGCGTCGTCGTCAGTCCACGGCACAGCGCGCCGTTGAACTCCATGTTGATGCGCACGCTTCTGAGCTCGGCGAGATAGGCGCCAAGCGCTTCCGGCGGAACTGTCGATCCCTCCCAGGTGACGAAGGCGGGCTCCGTCGGATGCCGGCCGGGCCACCGCTGCAGCAAGGCTTCGCGGTATCGCGGTTTCTGTTTGACGGCCTCCTCGCCTTCGAGCCTTGCGGCGTCGTAGGCGGATAGGTCCATGCCGAGAATCTCGCGATCGGTCAGGCCGTGCTTGCGCAGTGCGAGAAGCATGGCCTACTGGCGCCTCAGATAGGCCTTGCGGGCAAAGGTCGCGCGCAGGGCGGCGATGTCTTCGTCGCCGGCCAGATCGCCGACGATCTGGCCGAATGTCTTTCCCGCGTCGACGCCACGGTTGACCTCCTCGGCGAACATGTGGTCGTGCAACCGGATCCGGTAGGCGGGCGACCACGACAACGCTTCGAGCGCCTGCCGCATGCCGTCGAGCATCAGGAACGCGAAGTTCGGCGAGCACCAATAGGTCGGCAGGCGGAAATCGACCGCCACGGACCCGTCGGTCAGAACCTCGGCCCGCTCGATAAAGCCCATGTCGGTCACGGGCTCGTCGAGTTCGGGGTCGTTGACGCCTTCCAGGCTCCGCCAGAGCTCGCTCTGGCGGTTCCCTGGCAGGTCGGCCTGCGCGCTCATCGCCGTCACTCCGCCGCGACCCGCAGCGGCGACTTCGCGAGCGTCGCCTTTTTGGCTTCGACGTCGATGTTGTAGAGCCGCGCCGCGTTGAGACCGAGGATCTTCTCCTTGATCTCGTCGGTCAGTTGAACGCCCCGCTCGGCCGCGATGTCCTCGGGGATCTGGTAGGCCCAGAGCTTTTCGACGAGCCAGCGCGGCGTCCAGATGCCGTAGTCCGATCCGAACAGCAGCTTGTCCGGGCCAAGCCAGTAGAGCAGTTCCGCGATGACCTCGCCGAAATAGCGCGGCCGGTTGTGGATAAACGGCAGCGCCACCGCCAATCCGCCGTAGACGTTGGTTTCCTGCACGGCGACCCAGCAGAAATCGTCGAGCCTGGGCAGGCCGCAATGCTCGATGATCCAGTTGAGGTTCTGGAAATCCGTGGCGGCATGGTCGACGTCATGCACATCGAAGGCGTCCTTGGCCAGCGGAATGATCGTCGGCCCCTTGTGGACATGGATGTTCTTGATGCCGAGCTTCTCGCAAAGCTCGAAACACCGGTAGGCGTCCGGATCGTTCAGCCGCCAGCCCTTGGAGGCTCCATTCCATTCGGCCGTGTACATCTTCACGCCCTGAACGTCATAGGTCTCCTTCAGGTAGTGGATGTATTCGAGCGCCTTCTCGCCGTCGCGCGGGTCGAACGAGCCGTTGACGATGAAGCGTTCGGGATAGCGTTTGGCGACTTCCGCGTTGCGCTCGATCGTGTTGAAGCCGTTCTTGTAGAAGTCCTTCAGATAGGTCGACTGGATGATCGCCACGTCGTCCGGGCCGTTGATGAAAAGGTCGCTATAAAGATCGTCGGCGCTGTATTTCTCGAATTTTTCCTTTGGCCAGTACTCCTCTTTCGGGCTGAGGAACGTGTGATAGCCGTAGAAGCAGTCGATGAACTGCTTGCCGTGGATGTTGCGCTGGTTCGCGGGGCTGGCGTCCCAGAAATGGGTATGGCCGTCGACCACGAAGATTTCCTTGCCTTCCGGTGTGATGAACATGTTTGTGCTCCGCAAGTCGGATTGGTTGGTCGGCGCGCCGCGGAAGCGCGGCGCGCCCGTCTTGGGACGTGCTCAGATGTACTCGAAGACCTCGTCCATATTGCCGAACAGGATCACCGTGTTGTCGTCGACGCGGACCATGCGGCCGTAATGGGTCGACGTGTTCACCTCGAAGATCTCGGCGGTCATGTCGCTGCCGAGATATTCGCTGATCTCGTCCATCTTGAAGATCAGCTTGCCGTTGCCGTCGATGCGGATAAGGGCCGGCTGATAGGTGATGGTGACGCCGGGCTTCTTGCTCATGAACTCGGCGATGGCGCGCGCCTCGACGGAGTCGTTCATCGTGACGCCGCACTGATGCGAGATCGTCTGCTCGAAGGTGATGTCCTTCATCGACTTGAAGATGTTGTCGTGCGAGGCATCGCGGGCTGCTGTTGACATGTTCGTGTCTCCTGTTTGCGGTTAGCCGTTGAGGCCGAGTTCGCCGAGGATCCTGGCGATACGCTCCTGGGACTGGGCCCTGACGTCATCGAAGGAGATCGGCTTGGAGTGCGGCGCCGACCAGATCGGCTGCAGGCCCTGCGCGGCCTTGTCGGCCAGCGCGCGGTGCTTCTTCAGCCAGCCCTTGAAGAGCTTCTGGTTCGCGGCCGCGTATTTCTCGTCATGGGCGAGCAGGTAGATGAGGTCGATCGTGTTCGCGAGGTTGCGCTCATAGTCGGCCTCGGCGGCCGAGATCACCGCCGGCGTGATGAAGTCATTGTTCGCGGCGGCGACCTGCATCAGGAAGCCCGACCGGAACAGTTCGCCCACCAGCGGCTCGAAGACGATGTTGATGGCGAAATACTGCTCCAGGTAGTCGACGGTTCCCATGATCGTCTCGACCGCCTCGCGGGTACCCTGCCAGATGCCGTCCTCGAGCCAGGCCTTCTTGCCGAGCTCGTCGTTCCAGCCGGGAATGTCCATGCCGATCTCGGCGAGGTAGAGGGTGATGTCCTGCGCCAGGCGAAGCTTGTAGGAGGAATTGGTCAGCGTGGCGTTGTTGATCATCTGGGTGTAGCCGTAGCGCTGCGCCTGCATAAGCGAGGTGCCCAGGCCGAACTCGGCATGCTTCCAGGCGCCGAGATGCGTCTGGAGGATCTTGATCCACACCTTGTCGAAGGACTTCGGAGCGCCCGACTTGCGGCCGTTGGCGATGACACTCTGCACCATCGTCTCGATCCGCGACTGGCGCTGATAGTGGGTGCGCTCCCATTCCTGGTCCGGCGCGCGGAAGGCGTGCCAGTTCGAGCTCTGGGCGGCGGTGTTGTCCTTGACATAGGCGCCCTTGCCGTTGGCGAAGGAAATGATCCAGTTCTGGATCAGGTAGCGCTCCGGATCGGGCTGGACATCGACCGTGACGTCCTCGTAATGCGTCGCTCTTTGGCCCCTCGGGTCGAAGTAGCGATACTTGCGGCTATCGGAGTCGGCGAAGATCGCGGCGCCCGCGGCTCCCGACCCTACTGAACTCGATATGGCTGGCATTTCTCTCTCCCTTGTTGCAGTTGCTGGTGAATCCGCCGCGGCGGGTCTCAATGTCCCGGCGTGCCGGCGCCGGAAGACGTGGTGAAACGATCGAAGAAGATGCGCTCCACCTCGAAGCCGTTCATGAACAGGACGGGCTGCAGCGCATCGATCATGGGCGGCGGTCCGCAGGCATAGACGTCGCCCTGCCCGTCGATGGCGAGCTCCTTGAGCTTGGCGTCGACGCGCTCGTGCACGAAGCCTCGCTCGCCCTGCCATGAAGCATCGCCGTTGACGTGCGACAGCACAGGAATGAAGCTGAGCTCGGGATGCCGCTCCGCGAGTTCCGCGATGCGGTCCAGATGGAACAGGTCGTCCTGAGTGCGCGCGCCATAGAAGAAATAGACCGGCCGCTTCTCGCCGCTGGCGAGGTGATCGTTGAGGATCGACCACACCGGCGACATGCCGGAACCGGCGCCTACGAGGATGATGGGGCCTTGGCGATCCTCGCGCCGGAAGCAGGTTCCGTAGGGTCCGACGACGGTGACCTCGGCTCCGACCTGGATTCCTCCGGAATCGAGTTCTCCGGAGAACTTTCCTTCGGGGTATTTCTTGATGATGAAGGAGAGCTTTTGGGCTTCGTCCGGCGTATTTGCCATGGAGAACGAGCGCGTAATCGTCTCCCCTTTTTGCGTTGTGACCGTGATGTCGACATATTGCCCGGCCCAGAACTTGATCGGGGAGTTGAGCTCGATTTGGATGCCGCGGATGTCATGCGTCAGCCTCTCGAC
>JAFKFE010000968.1 GCA_017308345.1 Alphaproteobacteria bacterium
TCTGATCTCGCCCGATCGTCAGGATTCGCGTTCCGTCCGGACTGAAGCTGACCTGTTCGATGGCTTTCTCATGTCCTTCCAGCCCGGCCATCTTCCTGCCGGTGGCGACGTCCCACACGACGACGGTCTTGTCTGTCGGGGCGGTGGCGACACGGCTACCGTCGGGACTGAAGCTGGCATCGGTCAACGGGGAAGCATGTCCATCCAGGATGGCGACCTCTCGCGAATCCTCGACCTGCCAGATCGCCGCCGTATCATCTTGCCTAAGCACAACGATTGACCGGCCATCCGGGCTGAACGGCTCTCGGGGAAGACCAATGATGAGCGTCTGCGCATCCAGGGGGATCGTCGCGATTTCCTTCGAATAGTCGGCTGTGTTCCAGAAGCGCAACCGCTCACTGTTTCCCACCATGAACGTCGAGCCGTCGGCACTCCAGGCGACGGAGGACGCCTCGCCTTTCAATGCGGCCACCTGATTGCCGTCCGACGTATCGAACACAATCGTCCCGGCAACGGTGGCGAGCGCCACTCGATCCCCCGCCGGGCTGAAGCGGACCGCGTAGACACTCTGATCCACGCTGAAGACGCGCGACGCGTAGGTTTCGGCAGCGAATGCTCCTCCGGTCGTCAAGATCGCGCCCAGCCAGAACCCCATCAGGATCGCCATTCGTCTCAGGAATGTCGCCAAACCAGCCTCCCGCCGCGTGCAGCCCGAATGGGGCATCTTCCCATAAGGCACGCTAGCAAGCGCGATCGGTACCCGCCTCTATCATTCGGTAGTGGCGGGTGGCGGCGCCAGGTTACTATCGTCGGCGGTGCATGACTGCATCGGGAGCATCGCATGGGTGTCGGCAAGGAAGAGGACGAGAGGTGACGCGCGCATTGCTTGCTGCGGCAATGATCCTGCTGACGTCCGTGACGATCGCGGTCGCCGAGGATGCGTCCTGCCTTTCCTCGCCTACACGCCAGTGCCTGCTTATCATGGCGGCTGAAACGAATGTGAAAGCGAGCAGTCCCGTTCCGGGCGGCGACACAAGAGCGGATGCCAGTGATAGGTCCCTCGTGGTCGGGGAGACGTGGGGACGCATATTCAAAGCAGCCGCAAAGACGGGAGAGCCGGACTTCGTTCTGCCCTACGCGCCTGCCGCCGTAAAACAGTTCGGCACCACCGGCATTCCCGAATTGATCGCCGCCCTGAAACTGGCCGGGCGCAATGCCGATCTGGCCGTACTCCTTAAGCAGTTGGAGATGGATGACGACATCGCCGACATGGTCTTCGGCCCGGCCTTGATTGCTGCCGGTCGACCCGATGAGTTCAAGGCGTTTGCCGCGTCGCGCGGATATGAGCCCTACAACGTGGTTGCGATGGAGGCGGCCGGGAACTTCCTCGCCGGGAAGCCGACCGAAGGGCTGGCCCTGATCGATGCGCTGCACGGCACCTTCCGCAAGGCCGCCGGCGTCAACACCTTGGCCATTCTTCAAGGCACGGGACACGGGGACATCGCCGCGCCCCTTGTTCAATACCAGGATCTCGGCACCGTGAACGGGGTGGAGGCGTGCGCGCTGGTCGCGCAGGCGACCAAGGACAAGCCCCTCGCCGAGAAGTGCCTCGCAGCCGCTTCGCCGCTCTCGGAGGCAGCCGCCCGTGATGGCGCATATCTCTATGCCGTCGCCCCCCAGCTCGTCGGCGCCTTGGCCGCGGTAGGCGACTGGCAGGAGGCGTTGACGATTCTGCGGCAACTGGAACCAGCCGACCGGATGACGGCGACCGCGAAGCTGGCAAAGTTCTCGCGCGCGCCCGAGATTCTCCCCCAGGCCCGCAAGGTGCTGGGTTCACCCGGGCCGGAGGCAAGAAAGCGTGGCGGGTTTCTTGTGAGGATGCTGGTGCTGGCGGGACAGGCCGATGAGGCCGCCCGATTCGTGGCGGCCGCCCCCGACGACGCGACACGGGATGACTGGAGCCGCTTGCAGGTCGAAGCGCTCGCCGAAATGGGCGACACAGCCACGGCCCTGCCGCTGGCAGCCCACATCGCCGACGCCGCCTCGCGAGCCCATGCGCTCTGCGCAATCGCCTCGGCCTTGTCCAACTGAGGGTCCATCTCGAATCTCACACTTGCCGCTCGGCTCGGCTTGGCAGCGGGCAGACGGTCGACATCCACGGCCTGGTCATCGACTTTGACAGCGCTACGCCGAAACCGGATTACTCACGCTGGACCGGATCGCGAAACTGCTTGCCGGACAGCCTGATCTGCGTCTCAACGCGCCGCTCAGGCCTTGGCGGCGACGGCCTTGCCGTTCGCGCCGTCGAGCAGCGCGATCAATCCCTTGAGGATCTCGATCGGCGGCGGCGGGCAGCCCGGGATGTGCAGATCGACCGGCACCACGTCCGACACGCCGCCGACGACAGCATAGCTGCCGGCAAAGCAGCCGCCGTCCTTGGCGCAGTCGCCCAGCGCGACCACCCATTTCGGATTGGGCGTCGCGTCGAAGGTCCGCTTCAGCGCCTCGCTCATGTTCTTGGTGACCGGCCCGGTGACCATCAGCACGTCGGCATGGCGCGGCGAGGCGACGAAGCGGAAGCCGAAGCGCTCGATGTCGTAGAAGGCGTTGTTGAGCGCGTGCATTTCGAGCTCGCAGCCGTTGCAGGAGCCGGCATCCACCGCGCGGATCGACAGGCTGCGGCCCAGCCGCCTGCGGGCAAGCCCGTCCAGCGCGCGCGCCAGCTCGTCGACGGCGGCGTTGCTGACTTGCGGCGCGCGCTCGGTCAGGGGCGGGCGGATCAGGCTTTCGAAGAGGAGCTTGCGCATGGCGTGCCTTCGACCAGTTTAGAGATCATGGCCGGAATAGGAGCAGTTGAACGATTTGTTGCAGAGCGGGAAGTCGGCGATGATGTTGCCCTCGATCGCCGCTTCCAGCAGCGGCCACTGGAACCAGGAGGGATCGCGCAGGTGGCAGCGCTCGATCAGGCCGTCCTCGCCGATGCGCAGCCATGCCAGTATGTCGCCGCGGAAACCCTCGACCAGCGCCATCCCCTCGCGCGGCTCTTCCGGCGCGGCGATATCGACGCTGATCGGGCCTTCGGGCAGGCGCGCCAGCATCTGCTCGACCAGCGACAGGCTCTGCTCGACCTCCCGCACGCGGATCCAGACACGGGCATTGACGTCGCCCTCCTGCAGCACCGGCACGTCGAAGGCGAGCGCCCGGGCTGCGGCGCGCATCGAAATCGCGGCCCGACGCCCGCCCGACATAGCCGCCGGCGGCATACTGCCGGGCAAGCTCGACCTTGAGCCGGCCGGTCGCCACCGTGCGGTCCTGCAGCGAGGCGGTGTTGTCGTAGAGCTCCACCAGATGCGGGAAGCGCTGCCTGATCTCGGCGACCAGCGATCGTATGGCGCTGGTTCCCGCCTTGTCCAGATCGCTTGCCGTACCGCCGGGCAGGATGCGGTCGCGCATCAGCCGATGGCCGAAGGCCGCATCGGCGGCGCGCAGCACGCGCTCGCGCAGCACGCCGCAATGCGCAAGCATGATCGCGAAGGCGGCGTCGTTGCAGATGGCGCCGATATCGCCGAGATGGTTGGCAAGCCGCTCCAGCTCGGCCATCAGCGCCCGCAGCCAAACAGCACGCGGCGGCGGCGTGACGCCGAGCGCCGCCTCCGCGGCGCGGGCGAAGGCCAGCGAATAGGCGACAGTGCTGTCGCCTGAAGTCCGGCCCGCGAGTTTCGCGGCACGCTCGATAGGCGCGCCGGCCATCAGGCCTTCGATGCCCTTGTGGACATAGCCCAGCCGCTCCTCCAGCCGCACGACCGTTTCGCCGCCGGCCGTGAAGCGGAAATGCCCCGGCTCGATGATGCCGGCATGCACCGGCCCGACCGCGACCTGGTGGAGGCTCTCGCCTTCCGCCGTCAGGAACCGGTAGGGGGCGGCGGTCGCCGGGCCGCCGGGCCGGGCCGCCAGCGGATGCAAGACGCCCCATTGGCCGTGGTCGAGCCAGCGGCGGGTGTCGGGCAGGCCTTGCGGCGCCAGCCCGAACAGGTCCGCCGCGGCGCGTTCCAGCCTGAGCGCCGGCGGATGGTGCTGGCCGACCGACGGGTAGCGGCCGCCGCGGCAATCGAGGCTGATCACGCCGATGGTCAGCGCTTCGTCGAGGAGCGCCATGTGAACCTTGTCGGGCTCCCCCCACAGGCCGAGCAGGCTCCATCGGCCGGCGGCGAGCTGCTCGACGGCAAGGTTCCAGACCTTCGGGGCCACCACGGCGCGCGGCCAGGGCGCGTGATGCTCGATCCGGCGATCGGCCTCGATGAGATCGGCGAGCGCGGGCATGTTTTTCCTCGCCATGCGCATCACCCCAGGATCCCGGCGACATGCTGGAACCACGCCACGAGCGGCGGCGGCAGATAGATGCCGGCGGCAAACACCAGGGCAAGGTGCGAATACATCGGCACGTAGGAAGCCTCGACCGGCGCCATGCCGCCGCGCGGCTCGCCGAAGGCGACGCCGGTCAGCCGCAGCAGCAGCGCCCCGAAGGCGATGAGCAGCCCGAACACCAGCGGGATCGCCAGCCACGGATGCCTGGCGAAGGTCGAGCTGACGACCAGGAACTCGCTCATGAAGATGCCGAGCGGCGGCAGGCCGGCGATGGCCACGACACCGATGACGAGCGCCCAGCCAAGTCCGGGATGGCTCTCGGTCAGGCCCCTGATCTCGGAGATCTTCTGCGTGCCCTTGACCTGCGCGATATGGCCGACGGCGAAGAAGATCGCCGATTTGGTCAGGCTGTGCATGACCATGTGCAGCAGGCCGGCGAAGTTGGCGAGCGGGCCGCCCATGCCGAAGGCGAAGACGATGATGCCCATATGCTCGATCGAGGAATAGGCGAACAGGCGTTTGATGTCGCGTCGGCGGTAGAGCATGAAGGCCGCGAAGATCAGCGAGGTCAGTCCCATCGTGACCATCAGCGGCCCGGGGCCGATCGCCTGCGGGCTCGCCGCGAGCAGAAGCTTGAAACGCAGCACGGCGTAGAGCGCGACGTTGAGCAGCAGCCCCGACAGCACCGCCGAGATCGGCGTCGGGCCCTCGGCATGCGCGTCGGGCAGCCAGGCATGCAAGGGGGCAAGGCCGACCTTGGTGCCGTAGCCCAGCAGCAGGAAGATGAAGGCGACGCTGAGCAGGGCCGGATCGAATTGAGCCGCCTTTTCGATCAGCACCGACCAGACCATGGCGTTGGTGCCCTCGCCGACGACCGGTTGCGCGGCCATGTAGACGAGGATCGTGCCGAACAGGGCCAGGGCGATGCCGACGCTGCCGAGGATGAAATACTTCCAGGCCGCCTCCAGCGCCTCGTGCGTGCGGTAGATGCCGACCATCAGCACGGTGGTCAGCGTGGCGAGCTCCACCGCCACCCACATCAGGCCGATATTGTTCGACACGAAGGCCAGGTTCATGCCGAACATCATGATCTGGTACATCGCGTGGTAGAACCGCAGGTTCGGCGCCGTCAGCCGGCCGGTCTCCAGCTCATGCGCGATATAGGACGCGCTGAACACGCTGGTGGTGAAGCCGACGAATGTGTTGAGCACGATGAAGACGATGTTGAGGTCGTCGACCAGCAGATATTGTCCCGGCGCCGGCCGCTCCGTGATGAACAGCGACAGCGCCGCGAGCAAGGTGAGCAGGCTGGCGATGACGTTCACGACCGCCGTCATGCGGTAGTTCGGCATTGCCGCCAGTATGGCCGCGGCGCCCGCCGGGATGAAAAGGATCGCTGCCACGGCGTCGAAGGAAAAACCGGTCACCGGCGCTCTCCCCGGTAGTCGTCGAGCGCGCCGATATCGACCGAATCGAACCGTTCCCGGATGCGGAACAGGAAGACGCCGATGACGATGAAGGCGATCAGGATCGAGAAGGCGACGCTGATCTCGACGACCAGCGGCATGCCCTTGGCGCCGGTCGCGGCCAGCACCAGGCCGTTCTCCAGCGACATGAAGCCGACGACCTGGCTGACGGCGTTGCGCCGTGTGACCATCACCAACAACCCAAGCAGGATGATCGACAGCGCGAAGGCCAGGTCCTCGCGGGCGAGCGGGTCGGCCTCGGGCGTCACCCGAAGCATCAGCACCATGGACAGCGTCACCAGCCCGATGCCGGCAAGCATGGTCGGACCTATGCCGACGGCGGTTTCGATGTCGCGGTGGATGCCGAGCCGCTGGATGATGCGATGCAGCCCGACGGGAATGACGATCGCCTTGAAGACCAGCGCTATCGCCGCGGTGATGTAGAGATGATGCGCGTCCTGGATATAGGCCTGCCAGGCGACCGACAGCGCAAGCACGACGGCATGCAGCGCAAAGACGTTGATCAGCGCGAACAGGCGGTCCTGGTAGAGCATCATGAAGGAGATCAGCACCAGGCTGCCGGCGAGCAGATGGGCGATGTCGAAGGTGAGACCGTTCATCACAGGCTCCGCGAGACGAACAGCAAAAGCGTGCCGAGCAGCGCCAGCATCAGCGCGGCGCCAAGGAAGTCCGGCACGCGGAAGACACGCATCTTGGCGACCGCCGTCTCGAACACGGCGAGCAGGACGGCAAGCACCGTGAGCTTGCCGAGATAGGTGACCACGCCGATGGCCAGCGATTTCGCCCCCATCCCCCCGCTGTCCAGCCCCCAGGGCAGGAAAACGCACGAAATCAGCGACATGTAGAGCAGAAGCTTGAGGAAGGTGGCGAGCTCGATCATCGCGAGATGCCGGCCGGAATATTCCAGGATCATCGCCTCATGCACCATGGTCAGCTCCAGATGCGTGGCCGGATTGTCGACTGGGATGCGCGCATTCTCGGCGATCGCCACCATCACCAGCGCGATCAGCGACATGCCGAGCGAAACACGCAGTCCGACCTCGGGCGAGCCCATGAAGGCGGCGACCGTCGAAAGCTGCGTGGCGCCGGCCACCAGCGCCAGGCTGAACACGATGAGGAGCATCGCGGGCTCGGCCAGCGAGGCGATCATCACCTCGCGGCTGGCGCCGAGGCCGCCGAAGCTGGTGCCGATGTCCATCCCGGCCAGCGCCTGGAAGAAGCGCGCGCTGCCGAGCAGCGCCACGATGACGATGAGGTCGGCGGTCCAGCTGAATTCGAGGCCGGTGGCGAATGTCGGGACGAGCGCCGCCGCGACCCAGGTGGCGGCGAAGATCAGATAGGGCGTCACGCGAAACAGCCAGGACGCGTTGTC
>JAFKFE010000969.1 GCA_017308345.1 Alphaproteobacteria bacterium
TACGCTTCTGCAATCGGTTCCTTTGCTGGCCGCGCTGGTGAAATCGGCGGTGCCCGCCACCGTTGGCGCCGGCATGGGCCTTGGCCAATGGCTGGCGGCGCTGCCGCCGTGCCGCGACCAGGTTTTCGAGAACGCGACCTATCTGGTCTGCGAGGCCGATCCCAGGCATTTTTCCATCGAACTGTTCTGGAAGGACAAGGGTGGCGAGCTCTACCGGTCGCTGCACAATCTGCGCAGCGCGCAGCAGGCGGCGGGGCGCACCATGCTCTTCGGCATCAATGCCGGCATGTATCACCCGGACCTCGCGCCGGTGGGCCTTTATGTCGAACGCGGCGAACAGGTCACGCCGGCGAGTACCGGGTCGGGAACCGGTAATTTCTCCATGCAGCCCAACGGCATCTTCTACCTCAGCGCAGGCAAGGCAGGCGTTCGCGCGACCAGGGATTACCTGAAGCGTCCGCCACGCGTGGATTTCGCCACGCAGTCCGGGCCGATGCTGGTCATCGACGGCAAGCTGCATCCGAAATTCCGTTACGACGGCACCTCGCGCAAGATCCGCGATGGCGTGGGCGTTCGCGCCGACGGGGTCGCGGTCTTCGCGATCTCGGACGATGTCGTGACCTTCCATGAATTCGCTCGGCTGTTCCGCGACCAGCTCGGCTGCCCGAACGCGCTCTTCCTCGACGGCTCCATTTCGAGCCTCTACGCGCCCGGGATCGGCCGCAACGACGATTTCTGGAATCTCGGGCCGATGATCGGCGTGTTCAGGCGATAGCCGGGAACCCGGCTGCCACATTCGGCCGCGAATCGCGTCCGGCTCGCGCCGGTCCAAAAGTAAATTTTGATTCAAACTTTGTTGGTAATTTCTCGTTAGGAAAGGCCTGATTGTCCGGCGGTGCCGTTCCTGCCTTCGGTCTGTTTTGTATTGCGTACGGGTCAAGATGCGGATTTCAGGGGTCGTCGGTTTCCTATTTGCATCGCTTTGCCTTGCCGGCTGTTCGTCCACGGCTGGCGTCGATGCCTTGCAACTGCCGTCCAGCGAGACGACGAGCTCGGTCGTTCGGCCGGCCGCGCCGGTGTCGAAGGGCGCAAGGACCGCCTTGACGGAAAAAACCGTCGAGACCGCTTCGATGTCGGGCGCGTCGCGTTTCACGCCGCCGGCGCCTTTGCTCGATGAAGAAAACGCCCGCGCCGACGACGAGAACTCGCGCCCCTTCGGCCTGGCCGAGGAGGAGACGGTGAATTTCCCCGCGCAGGGTCTCCCGGACAGCGTCGAGCCGCCGGTGCAGGAGGCGGCGCTCGTGTCGCCGCCGAAGCGGCTGTCGCGCGCGGCGCCCGCCATGCTGGCAGGTCCGGTCACGCGCTATGCTTTCCGTGACGCCAAGCCGATCAATTTCGGCCGCTCCTCGCCGCGCCACCTGGCTGTCCACGGCGTCGACGTCTCGCGCTGGCAGGGCGACATCAATTGGGGCAAGCTGCGCGCCCAGGGCGCCAACTTCGCCTACATCAAGGCAACGGACGGCGGCGACCATCTCGATCCGATGTTCATGAAGAACTGGCGCAACGCCGATGCCGCGGGGCTGAAGCGCGGCGCCTATCATTTCTTCTACTGGTGCCGCACGGCGGGTGAGCAGGCGGACTGGTTCATCCGCAACGTGCCGAAGATGGATGGCGCGCTGCCGCCCGTCATCGACGTCGAGTGGAACGGCGACTCCTCCTGCAAGCGGCGTCCTTCGCGCGAAACGGTGCTGGAGAAGATGCAGGTGTTCATGGACAAGCTGGAGCGCCATTACGGCCAGCGGCCCATCATCTACACCAGCCCCGACTTCTATCGCGACAATCTGCGCGGCGCTTTCCTGGATTACCCGTTCTGGCTGCGCGCTGTGGCGGCGCATCCGTCAAAGGTCTATCCGGGCCGCAAGTGGCTGTTCTGGCAGTATTCGGGCTCCGGCCTGTCGCATGGCGTGACGGGCCGCATCGACCTCAACGTCTTCCACGGCGATGAGCGGCAATGGCGCGCCTGGCTGGGCGGCGGGCAGATGATAGCCGATGCGGACTGAGGCGCTTCCGGATCGCCTCGGCTATCTCGGATGTCGCGCTTCCGCCATTGTCACATAGGCGAGCACGCCCATGAAGGCCGCGAAATAGGCCACGATGGCGGTGACGATGATCAGGCTCTCTGTAGGCATTTCCATCTCCTCGGAAAGAACAACCGAGGAGACATCAAGAGCGATGGGCATTGCCTTGATCTGGATCACGCGTTTGATCAATTGGATCGCCTGAAGCAATTCCAGGAAAAGTGCGCAGCGGTTTTCCGTCCGGAATTGCGTTCCTTCAAACCGTGCCGCGCTCAGCAGGTGACCAGGTCGGTGTGGCCAAATCCCTTCGAGTAGTCCAGCACGGAGATCACCGAAGGCACGACTCGGAAAATCCGGACCTGGTCCGGCGTCGGCATCGGACCGGGCATAGAGGTTTGCGGTGGGTATTTCATCGGCAGCATGCGCAGCACCTTTTCGGCCTCGGATTTGTCGGTGACCGGCTGCGCACGCGCCGCCATGGAAAGCCCGGTGATCTCCATCACCTGCGGCGCGTCGTGGTCGATGGTCAGCGACAGACGATCGTCCCGCGCGATATTCGCCGCTTTCTGGCTGTCCAGGCCGCAGAGGAAGTAGAGGGTGAGGCCGTCATTGACATAGCCCACGGTCGTCGCCTGCGGCCACCCGTCCGGCCTCAGCGTAGCAACCGTCATGATCCGATGCTGATCCAGCAGCGTCTGGATCTTGTCCTTGATCTCCTTGTCCATCTTCGCCTCCGAAGGCCATTGCTGACGATGGCCATGGTAGGGACCGTGGAGAACGTTGCTTTGACGTGCATCAACGCCTGGGCGGTATGCGCCCTTGGCGGGCCGCATCTTCGTCATCCTCGGGCTTGACCCGAGGATCCATGCCGTGACGTTCGCCGAAGGACGCGGCGGGCCAGAATTCTGCACCGTAGCGGCGCCCGCAGGGTATGGCATGGATTCCAGGGTCTGCGCGCGTCGCTTCGCTCCTTGCTCCGCCCTGGAATGACGAAGCGAAGGGCGCCGCCATCCTACGCCTCGTTGATCATCGCTTCGATGTTGTAGCCGTCGGGATCGAGCACGAAGCAGGCGTAGTAATTTTCCGCGTAATCCGGACGCGGACCGGGCGCGCCATTGTCCGCGGCGCCCGCCTTGAGCGCCGCCCGATGGAACGCATCGACCTCAGCCTTGCTCTTCACCCGGAAGGCGACATGCAGATGGCTGAGCGGCGGCTTCTCGTCCGTGCTCTGGATCTCGAACAGGCAGCCATTGCCGACATCGAAGGCCCAGAACGCGCCGTCCTTGCCGAAGGAGAGGCTGTAGCCCAGGGGCACAAAAGCTTTTTCGTAGAAGAGCTTGCTCTTGGCGAGGTCGCTCACTTCGATGGTGATGTGGTCAATCATGCCTCTTCAATGGCTATCGCCTTGCAGCACTGTTGGCAGACCGCGATAGCCGGTAGTTCTAAGCTTCGACATACTCCGCCAAGCTCACGGCATTGGGCACTTCGAGTCCATCGGCACGCAGGCCTTCGATGTGAAAGCGGATCGCGTCGCGGATTTCGTTCTCCACTTCAGGCACCGTCGCGCCAGTGGCAATGCAGCCTGGCAAGTCCGGCACATAAGCAGAAAAGTTGTTTCCGGCTTTTTCGATCACCACAGCGTAGCGCACGTCATCGCTCCTTTAAACCGGACTGCTTGAGGATGCTGTTTAAAGTTCCCAGCGCAACCTCTTCAGACGGCTTGCCGGCCACGGTGACGCGGCCGGCTTTGATTTCATGCTTATATTGGCGATAGCTGCCCTTGGTTGCAACCAGGTGCCAACCATCGGCTTCCAGCATGCGGATGACTTCGCGAACTGTAAGCCGAGGCGGCATCTATTTCTCAGCTGCACCCGCTCGTCGATCCACACGTGTCGCACTTCTCGCAGGTGCCGTTCCGCACCATGGTGAAGTTGTGGCACTCGGAGCATTCGTTGCCGGTGTAGCCTTGCAGCAGCGACTGCTGGCGCCTCGTCGCG
>JAFKFE010000970.1 GCA_017308345.1 Alphaproteobacteria bacterium
CGAGAAGGTCGGCGTGAAGCAGGGGTCGTAACGCCTGCCTTCCGAATCGATCTTGTCCTCATCGCTGTAGATCAGCTCTGAGTCGGGATGGCGACCGAGTTCCAGCGCTACCTCGGCAAGCGCGTGCGGGCGCAGAACATCGTCATGGTCAAGCATGGCCACCCACTCGCCGGTGACAAGTTCCAGCGCGGAATTGGACGCCTTGGAGATGTGGCCATTCTCCTCGCGAAACACGATTTTGATACGGGGATCGCGGCTTGCATAGTCGTTCAGAATGAGCCGCATGTGTGGCTTCGTCGAGCAGTCATCCGCAATACAGAGCTCCCAGTTCTGATAGATCTGGGCACGCACGCTTTCGATCGCTTCGCGAAGGAGCCCTTCCGGCGTATTGTAGACCGGCATGAGCACTGAGATGAGGGGCTTCACCTTAAGCTCGGCCAGACGGCGGCGAAGGTCCGCAATGTCGTCTTCCGTCGGCGTGTCATGGAGAGCAATCCACCCTTCATAGGTGATGCTACCCAGGGCGCCTCGCGCTTCCGCGGAACGGAGAGTGGCCGCAAATCCCGACAGACCGCCTTGGCTCAAGATGTTCGCAGCGCGCTTGGCAGACCGTACCAGCGCGCTGGGGCTCTTCATATTGCGAATGGCAAGCCTGGCGATGAGCCGCCCATAGTATTCGAGCCGCCCGAGCTTGCGCAGGCGTGCGTGATCAATCGTGATCTGGCGAGCACGGTCGCTCGGATCGAAGCGAAGTTTCGCGGCCTGCGCGTGGAGCGGAAAGATCGTCTCGGCCAAGCCTCGGCCGTTCGAATGAAATCTGAGATCGATCCGTTCAACTTCGTTATATCCTCTGCCGCTATCCACGGAGAGACGAGTGTCCGCGAAGGTTTCCGCATCGGCCGGTCCATGCAGGGTGAGCCGATAGTGTCCAGGGGCGAGCGACGAGTACCCCGGCCACAGGAGTTCGAACTGTGGGTCATCACCGGTTACCGTCCACTTCGTGGCCTGCATCCCAGGCGTCGCTCTTTCCAGATGATAAAGCGCCCGTGGCACGATGGGCCGCCCCAGATAGAAAGCCATCCTGTCGGGATACGACGCCAGTTTTCGTAGCAGCGATCGATAGCGCCAGACCCGGCTGATACGAACCAATTCCATCTCGCGCTTCAGCGCGATCATCTGGTGATCGCGGTCTTGCACCTGATGCTCCAGCATCGCGATGCTCTTGTCCCTTGTCGCGAGATTTGTGTCGGCCAATTCCAGCGCGCGCGAGACGGTCTGTTCCAGGGCTACGATCTCATTGTTCTTTGCCGCAAGATTTGTGTTGGCCGATTCGACCGCGCGCGTGACGGTCTGTTCCAGGGCCGCGATCTTATCGTTCCTTGCCGCAAGATTTGTGTTGGCCACCTTCAGCGCTTGAGCGATGGCATTGGCCTTCTCACGCTCGGCCTTCAGCGCCACGATCTCACTGTCGCGCTGTTCGACCTGTTGCCGCCACTCTTCGCGCTTGAGCGCAAACTGCGCTTCCGCCTGCTCCGCCGTACGGGTCGCATTCGCGCGTTGAGCGACTGCCTGGCCAAGATGAGCGAAAGCGGCTCGTATGGCCTCTGTGCCGCTCTGTTGTTCGCCGGCGGCGAAAAGCGCCTCGACCGCCTTCGGGTAGCTGTCGCCGAGCGCCAGAACGCCCAGGCCGTGACCATGCAGGAATTCGAAATGCGGCCGGCCTTCCGATACTTCGTTCCAAAGGCGAAAGACGCCGAAATCGCGCTCTCGGACATTGGTGTCGTGAAAGAGCACAATGGCGTTCTGTGTCAGCTTCGGCCGCCAGGTCTCGAAGTCATGCCGGACAGCGTCATAGCTGTGCAGGCCGTCGATGTGCAGAAGATCTATGCTTTCATCCTCGAAATGTTTGACTGCTTCGTCGAAAGTCGACCGCACGAGAGACGAAAAGGCCGCATATCTTTGCGCATGATAGTCAGCCAGGGCGGAATAGACCTCCTCGCCGTAGAAGCCCGCATGCTCGTCACCCTTCCAGGTATCGACCGCGTAGCTGCTGCAAGAAAGATGCAGCAGTTCGATAGCCTGGCAGGCGGCGCAATAAGAAACCCCGGTGTGGGTGCCAAGCTCGACGAAGCGGCGCGGACGAAGCGCGTCGACAAGCCAGAACATGAACGGGACATGCTCAATCCACGGGGATGAAACTGCGAGATCAGGGAACCTGAACGTCGCCGACGTGAAAGGGATCATCGTTTTGTCGCGCCGCCAGACAAATTCGCCGTCCCAACAAGTGGATAGCAATTACCGTTTCGATCGGACAGAAGCCCGCCGACCACCCTCCCCGCCGCCTCCCGCCACTCCGGCGCGCGCCACCCAAATTCCCTCGCGAACTTCGCGCTCGACAGCCGAGAGTTGGCTGGGCGCCTGGCCTTGGTCGGGTAGTCGCTCGTCGCGATATCGCGCACCCGCGCGTGCGGGCCACCCAAGGCCTTGCTTGTGTCGAGGATGTGACGGGCAAAGCCGCTCCAGTTGGTCTCGCCGGTTCCCGCCAGGTGGTAGATGCCGAAGGCGGCGAAATTCCTGTCTTCCTTCAGCCTCGCCGCCGCGTGCAGGATCGCGTCGGCGATGTCGAGCGCCGAGGTCGGGTTTCCCCACTGGTCGGCCACGACCGAAATCTCGTCGCGCTCGGCGGCAAGCCGCAGCATCGTCTTGACGAAGTTCCTGCCGAAAGGGCTGTAGACCCAGGCCGTGCGCAGGATCAGGTGGCGCGGGTTGGCGGCCGCCACGGCCTCCTCCCCGGCGAGCTTGGAGGCGCCGTAGACGCCGAGCGGCGCTGTCCGGTCGGTCTCGACATAGGCGCCGTCCTTGGCGCCGTCGAAGACATAGTCGGTCGACAAATGGATGACGGGCACACCGAGGCGCGCCGCGGCTTCCGCCACCTTGCCGGCGCCGGTGGCGTTCACGGCGAAGGCCAGGTCCTTCTCGTCCTCGGCCTGGTCGACGGCGGTATAGGCGGCGGCGGAAACGACGATGTCGGGCCTTGCCGCTTCAAGCGCCGCGAACACCGTTTCGGGCCGCGCCAGGTCGAGCGCCGGACGGCCGACGGCGACGACTTCCACGTCGTCGCGGCCCCGCGCCGCCTCGACCAGGCTCGCGGCGACCTGCCCCTCGCGTCCGGTGACGGCAAGCCTCACGTCGCCACCTTGCCGCTCCCGGCCGTGTTTCCGGCAGGGCCGCTTTCCGCCGGCTTGTCCTGGCTGTTTGCGGCCGCACCGTGGCCCAGCCGCTCGCCGGCGTAACGCTGCTCGCGGATCGGGCCCCACCACCACTTGTTGTCGAGATACCAGTCGACGGTCCTTGCCAGGCCTGAGTCGAAATTCTCGCGCGGCGCCCAGCCGAGGTCGCGCGCGATCTTGGCGGCGTCGATGGCATAGCGGCGGTCATGGCCGGGGCGGTCGGTGACGAAGGTGATCAGGTCGCGGTGGCTGGCGCCTCCCGCGCGCGGGCGCCTGACGTCGAGCAGATCGCAGATCGTCTCGACGACGGCGAGATTGGTGCGTTCGGAATTGCCGCCGACATTGTAGCTCTCGCCCGACCGCCCCTTCGTGGCGACCAGTTCAAGCGCCCGCGCATGGTCCTCGACGAACAGCCAGTCACGCACATTGGCGCCCGCGCCATAGACCGGCAGCGGCTTCTCGTCGAGCGCGTTGAGGATGACCAGCGGGATCAGCTTTTCGGGGAAATGGTAGGGGCCGTAATTGTTCGAGCAGTTGGAAAGCACCACCGGCAGGCCATAGGTCTCGTGCCAGGCGCGCACCAGATGGTCGGAGGCCGCCTTCGACGCCGAATAGGGCGAGGACGGCGCATAGGGCGTTTCCTCCACGAACATGCCGCCGTCGAAAGGCAGGTCGCCGAAGACCTCGTCGGTCGAGATGTGGTGGAAGCGGAAGCGGTCCTGGCGGGCCTGCGGCAGCCCGCGCCAGTATTCCAGCGCCGCGTTCAGGATGCGGTAGGTGCCGACGATGTTGGTCTCGATGAAAGCGCCGGGGCCGTCGATCGAGCGGTCGACATGGCT
>JAFKFE010000971.1 GCA_017308345.1 Alphaproteobacteria bacterium
CGCCTATGCGCGCGAACTGGCAGGCCTCATACCGGGCGCCCGGCTGGCCGAGATCACGTCGAAGACCATCGATCGCGCGGCCTACATCGCCGAGTTCCGCAACGCCTTGGCAGGCTTCCTCCCGGACGTTGGAGGCGATCGATGATCCGCTCGATCCTGGTCGTCGATGTCGGCGGCACCTCGGTCAAATGCGGCATGGTCGTCGACCGTGTCCCGCAGGCCGGCGAGCGGCTCTTCCCGTCCTCCTTGCTTCGCAACGCCGATCCTGTCGGCAGCTTCGCCGGGCTCGTCAGGGCGTTCTGCGCCGAGGCGGGCCTCACCCCCGACCTGATGGTCTCGACGGCTCCGGGCTTCATCGACACCGACGGCGACCGTGTCCTCTTCGCCGGCAATGTGCCCGAGCTCAACGGCCATTATCTGGCGAGCGAGCTTGGCGACGTGCTCGGCTTCCCCGTCATCATCGAACGCGACTCCGTGCTGGTGTTGGCGGGCGAGGTGATCGCGGGCGCCGCCAAAGACGCCGACAGCGTGCTTGGCCTGTTCTTCGGCACCGGCGTCGGGGGCGCCTTCCTGCAGGGTGGCGAAGCCTTTCGCGGCGGCGGCTGGGCGCTGGAAATCGGCCATATGCCGTTCGGCAATGAGGGCAGGACGCTGGAGGGGCTGCGCACCGACTGCCTGGAAACCTACGTTTCCGGCCGTGCGCTCGAAGTGATCGCCGCCAGGCACGGCGTTCCCGTCACCCAGGTCTTTGTCGAGTCCAAGCGTATCCCCGGGCTTGGCGCCGACATCGACCGGTTCGTGCGCGATCAGGCGCTCGCCATCGGCACGGCGGTGGCGCTGTTTTCCCCGGCCACGATCGTGCTCGGGGGAGGGGTCTGCGCGATCGACGCATTCCCGCGCCGGCAGCTGGAGGAACTGGTGGCGCTGCGGGCGCCCTTCGCCGAAACGAGCCGCCCGATGGACCTGCGCTGGGCCGGGCTCGGCTGGCGCGCCGTCCTCTATGGCGGTCTCAAGGCCGCCGACGACTACGCCGCGGCTCGATCGATGCCTGCATCCAAAGCCAAGCAAGAACGGGAGTCCCTGCCATGAGCCTGTTGGAGCTGAAGAACATCTCGCGCCAGTTCGGCGCCATCCACGCCGTCGAGGACGTGTCGTTCAAGATCGAGCCCGGCGAGATCGTCGGCCTGATGGGCGACAACGGCGCCGGCAAGTCGACGCTGGTCAAGATGATCGCCGGCAACTTCCCGGCTTCGTCCGGCAAGATGGTCTTCGACGGCAAGGAGGTCGAGTTCAGCCAGCCGTCAGACGCACGCCGCGCCGGCATCGAGATCGTCTACCAGGACCTGGCGCTCTGCGACAATCTGAGCGCCGCCGCCAATGTCTTCCTCGGCCGCGAGATCATGCGCTCGGTCGGCCCGTTCAAATTCCTCGACCACCGCAAGATGCGCGAGCGCGCCGCCGAGCTGTTCCGCGAACTGCAGTCGGAGACGCGGCCGCGCGATGTGGTCAAGCGCATGTCGGGTGGGCAGCGCCAGGCGGTCGCCATCGCCCGCACCCGCCTGGCCGACGCCAAGCTGGTGCTGATGGACGAGCCGACCGCCGCGATCTCGGTGCGCCAGGTCGCCGAGGTGCTGGCGCTGATCAAGCGCCTCAAGGAGCGCGGCGTCGCCGTCATCCTGATCTCGCACCGCATGCCCGACGTGTTCGGCGTGTGCGAGCGCATCATGGTGCTGCGGCGCGGCCACCTGGTCGCCAACAAGCTCGCCTCGACCAGCTCGCCCGAGGAAATCACCGCCTTGATCGTCGGCGCCAAGGCCGCGGCCTGAGGCAAATGGGGAGGATGAGATGAACAAGTCTCCGGACGCCAGCAATCTGGATTCGGTCTTCAGCCTGTCGGAACGCAGCAAGCTCGGCGAGGTGCTGCGCAGCCAGGAATTCTGGATCGTCGTCGCGGTGCTGATCATCGGCGCCGTGGTGGGCATGATCGCGCCGCGCTTTCTCACCGGCGCCAACATGGCCAACATCCTGCAGAACTTCTGCTTCACGGCGCTGATGGGCATCGGCATGACGCCGGTGTTCATGACCGGCGGCATCGACATCTCCGTCGGTTCCACGCTTGGCCTGACCGGCGTGCTGCTCGGCCTGTTCTGCGCCAGCGGCTATCCCTTCGCCGTCGTCGTGCTGTTCGTGCTTCTCGTCGGGGCATTGGTCGGCATCGTCAACGGCGCGCTGGTCTCATACCTGAAGCTGCCGCCCTTCATCGTCACGCTCGGCATGATGAGCCTGGTGCGCTCGCAGACGCTGGTCGTCACCAACAACCAGGTGGTCTACGATTTCGGCAGGGCCGGCGACACGCTGCTGGCGCTGGGCAGCGGCTCCTTCCTCGGCGTGCCGAACGTGCTGTGGGCGGTGATCGTCTCGGCCGTCGTCATGCAGTGGCTCCTGTCGATGACCAAGTGGGGCCGCTACGTGCGCGCCATCGGCGGCAACGAAAATGCCGCGCGCCTCTCCGGCATCCCGGTCGACCGCGTCAAGGTTTCGACCTACGCGCTGCTCGGCGCCATGACCGGCATGACTGCCATCTTCCTGGTCGGCTGGATGGGCGCCGCCACCAACGCGCTCGGCCAAGGCCAGGAATTGCAGGTCATCGCCGCGACCGTCATCGGCGGCGCCAACCTGCTCGGCGGCTTCGGCACGTCCTTCGGCGCCGTCATCGGCTCGGTGCTGATCGAAGTGATCCGCAACGCCCTGCTGCTCGCCGGCGTGAACCCCTTCTGGCAGGGCACCTTCGTCGGCCTCTTCATCCTGTTCGCGGTACTGCTTGAACGGTTCCGCTCCACCCGCGCCTAGCACCGCCCGGGACAGGCAACTCGCCTGTCCGGAAGGTTCGCGCACTTTCGTGCACATAACATCAGAGAGGAGAAAACATCATGACAGGCATCATCAACAAAATGAGTTTGCGGCTGGCCGCGACCGCAATCGCGGCAGCGCTTGCCGCCGGCACGACGGCCGCTCCGGCTTCGGCCGAGACCTATGCGGTGATCGTCAAGACCGTGAACGACGTCTTCAGCGCCCCGGTCAAGGAGGGCTGCGAGAAGGCCGCCAAGGACCTCGGCGTCGAGTGCTACTATATCGGTCCGTCGGAGGTGAACGAGGCCCAGCAGCTTCAGGTCATCAACGACGTGCTGACCAAGGGCGTCGACGGCATCGCGGTCTCCGCGACCAATCCGAAGTCCGTGGCGCGCCTGCTGGAGAAGGCGAAGGCCGCCGGTATCCCGATCGTGACCTTCGACGGCGACCTGCTGCAGGAAGACGCCGGTCTGCGCTCGACCTTCATCGGCACCGACAACTACAATTTCGGCGTGGAACTGGCGAAGAAGGTCGTCGAATACAAGCCGAAGGGCGGCACGGTCTGCATCCAGACCGGCACGGCCGGTTCGCTCAACCTCGACCTGCGCGTCCAGGGCATCCGCGACACGCTGGCCAACGTCTCCAAGGACAAGCCGGTGAAGCGCCTTGCCGGCGAGAACGGCTGGACCGAGGTCGACGGCTGCCCGATCTACAACAATGACAACATCAGCCTCGCCGCCCAGCAGATGAACGACGTGCTGGTCGCCAATCCCAAGCTCGACGCCTTCATCGCCGTCGGCGGCTGGGCGCAATACGCGCCGTCGGCCTACCGGCAGGCGGTCGGGCGCGTGAAGGACCGCGTCGATTCCAAGGACCTCGTCATCTCCTTCGGCGACGCCTTCGCGCCGCAGTTGCCGCTGCTCAAGGATGGCCTCGCCCACTACCTCGTCGGCCAGAGCCCGTACAATATGGGCTACAAGTCGATCGAGGCCCTGCACGACCTGAAGCAGGGCAAGACGGTGCCGCCCTATATCGACACCGGCTTCGTCAAGTGCACGCCCGACATGGCCGACACCTGCGGCAAGAACTGATCCGCAACGAACAGACAGCCGGCGGGAATTCCCGCCGGCCCCTTTCGCAGGATAGCGCAGTGAAGAAGCTCAGGCTTGCCGTCCTCGGCACCGGAATGATCGTGCGGCGCGCCCATCTCCCCGCCT
>JAFKFE010000972.1 GCA_017308345.1 Alphaproteobacteria bacterium
CTATGAGCAGACCGGTGTCCAAAGGACCGCGACTTTCCCCAACTTTACCCAGGGGGAGATACTAGGACCCAAGCCCAAACAAGCGGTTAAACCGGGACGAACCTCCGGAGCAATTCCGGGAAAAGCGCGCAGCGTCCGGGCTCGGCGACTTCGCCGTGCCTTCCGTCCGGAATTGCATGAAGACAAAGAGCAGCTCAACGATTCTATCGAAGGCTGAACCGCCCTAAGGCAAAGGGCCCGGACGCCGTGTCCGGGCCTTTGTCAAGCGCTGCGGCGGGACTGTTACTTCCAGTCGCGGATGTCGACGAAATGGCCGGCGATCGCCGCCGCCGCCGCCATGGCGGGAGACACCAGGTGGGTGCGACCCTTGAAGCCCTGCCGGCCCTCGAAATTGCGGTTCGAGGTCGAGGCGCAGCGCTCGTGCGGCTTCAGCCGGTCGTCGTTCATGGCCAGGCACATCGAGCAGCCCGGCTCGCGCCAGTCGAAGCCGGCGGCAAGGAAGATCTTGTCGAGGCCTTCGGCCTCGGCCTGCTCCTTCACCAGGCCGGAGCCCGGCACGATCATGGCGTTGACGCGCGGATTGACCTTCTTGCCCTCGACCACCTTGGCGGCGGCGCGCAGATCCTCGATGCGGCCATTGGTGCACGAGCCGATGAAGACGTGGTCGAGCTCGATGTCGGTGATCTTGGTTCCGGGCGTCAGCCCCATATAGTCGAGCGCGCGGATCTTGGAGGTGCGCTTGTTCTCGTCCGCGATCTCCTCCGGATTGGGCACGATGCCCTGCACCGAGACGACGTCCTCGGGCGAGGAGCCCCAGGAGACGATCGGCGGCAGCTTTTGCGCGTCGAGCACCACCACCTTGTCGAAATGCGCGCCTTCGTCGGACTTGAGCGTCTTCCAATAGGCAAGCACCGCATCCCACGCCGCGCCCTTGGGCGCGCGCGGCTTGTCCTTGACATAGGCGAAGGTCGTCTCGTCGGGCGCGATCAGGCCGGCGCGCGCGCCGGCCTCGATCGACATGTTGCAGATGGTCATGCGGCCTTCCATCGACAGCGAGCGGATCGCCTCGCCGGCATATTCGATGACGTAGCCGGTGCCGCCGGCGGTGCCGATCTCGCCGATGATGGCGAGGATGATGTCCTTGGCGGTGACGCCTTCGGGCAAGGTGCCGTCGACGCGCACCAGCATGTTCTTGGCCTTGCGCTGGATGAGCGTCTGGGTGGCCAGCACATGCTCGACCTCGGACGTGCCGATGCCGTGCGCGAGCGCGCCGAAGGCGCCGTGCGTGGAGGTGTGGCTGTCGCCGCACACGATGGTCATGCCGGGCAGCGTGAAGCCCTGCTCGGGCCCGATGATGTGGACGATGCCCTGGCGGACGTCGTTCTCGGAGTAGTACTCGATGCCGAAGTCCTTGGCGTTCTTGGCCAGCGCCTCGACCTGGATGCGGCTTTCCTCGTTCTTGATGCCGAACTTGCGCTCGGGCGAGGTCGACACGTTATGGTCGACCACGGCCAGCGTCTTTTCCGGATGCCGGACCTTGCGGTTGCTCATGCGCAGGCCCTCGAAGGCCTGCGGGCTGGTGACCTCGTGCACGAGGTGGCGGTCGATATAGAGCAGGCAGGTGCCGTCGTCCTGGCGGTCGACGACGTGGTCGTCGAAGATCTTGTCGTAGAGGGTGCGCGGTGCGCTCATGTGCGTAAATCCGTCGATATGAGAATGGGAAAGGCTGGCGGCCTTCGGCCGGGCAAGCGACTTCGATCAGTCGGCCTGGCTAAGTCGGCTGGTGAGCGCGCCGCAGACGCGCGCGGAAAAACGCGACGGCAGGCGCTTCCTGTCCTGCAGCACGAAACCCTTATAGGCCGGATCGCCGAAAAGCTCTTCCATGGCGTGGCTCATATCAATCTTTGCCGATTTCGGCAATCGGCGCCTTACATGGGCAGGGAGATAGCCGGTGTCAAAGCACCTCGAAGACAAAAGTCTTCACCAGCGCTTCCGGGTCGCCGATCGCGTAGCAGCGGAACCATGGGCTTTGCTCAATGGCTCGCCATTTCCTTGCCTGGGTCAACTCGTCGAACACTTCCTGGAAGCCGCCGCCTTCGAACACCTGGTCGCGAACCGTGAAGATGGCATGGCCACCGCGCCTGGTGATGCGCACAAGCTCACGCAGTCCCGAGGCTGGCGCATGGCCGATGGTGAAGACGCCGGTCGAGAAGAAGGCGCGGAAATGCCGGTCGGGCCAGGGCAGCGGCCCGCCGAGCATCGCCTTCTTCAGCTCGCTGTAGGCCGGCTGGCCATTGGCCTGGCGGCTGCCGGCGATCTTCAGCATGTCGTCGGAGAGGTCGAGGCCGGCGATGTCGGTGTAGCCCAGCGCCTTCAGCGCCGGCCCCGACAGGCCGGTGCCGCAGCCGGCGTCGAGCAGCGGACCTTGCCCCGAGGGAACGTGGCGAGCCACCCAGGCGGTGATAAGGAACGGCAGCAGGTAGCCGAGCGAGGCCGTCTCGCTATCATAGGTCGCGGCCCAGTCGGCATAGGCCTTGGCGAGCCCTTCCGGCGAGTCGGCCGAATAGACGGAATCCAGCGCCGCATTGGCCTTATCGAAATTCATGGGTTGGCTCCCGCCCGATTGATTGACGAGGCATCGTAACGCCGTCTTTGCCCGGCGGCTATTCCCCGTGTTGCCGGCGCAGCCGCTGCTCCAGCGCCCTCAGCGCCAGCGACAGGCCGACGGTCAGGATAAGATAGATATAGGCGACGATCGAATAGGTCTCGAAGAAACGGAACGAGCCAGCGGCGTAGACCTTGCCGATCTGGGTGATGTCGGCCACGCCGAGCACCGAGACCAGCGAGGAATCCTTGACCATGGCGACGAAGTCGTTGCCGAGCGGCGGCAGGATCATGCGGATCGCCTGCGGGAACACGATCAGCCGGAAGCGCTGCGCGCGCGTCAGGCCGAGCGCCTTGGCGGCTTCGATCTGGCCTTTCTCGACCGACTGGATGCCTGCCCGGAACACCTCCGAAATGAAGGCCGAATAGCCGATGGTCAGCGCCATGATGGCGCGCCACAGAAGCGAGACGTCGCGCACCAGCAGTTCGCCCATCAGACCGGCGCCTTGCAGCGGCGCGGTCAGCGCGTTCCAGGCGGCGACCAAGGCAGGCGCGCCGGCAAAGGCGATCCAAAACAGGAGCACCAGGATCGGCACGCCGCGGATGATCTCGACATAGAAGCGCGCGATCTGGCGCAGCCACTGCGATCCCGACAGCGCCATGAGCGCGATGCCGAGCCCGAGCGCCGAGGCCAGCGCGAAGGCAACCGCGGTGACGAAGATGGTGATGCCGATGCCCTTGGCGACGGTGGCGAAGACTTGCGCATAGAGGTCGCTGGACGCAATGGCGAGCGCGGCGGCCAATGCAAGGGCGAGGGCGGCCGCCAGCCACCAGGGGAATTCGGGTTTGGAGGAGGATGTGGGGGGCATCAGGTCCCGACGCTGGTGAGTAGATGCCTTCGCAAGAGCTGCTGATCTCCCCCCTTGCGGGGGAGATGTCCGGCAGGACAGAGGGGGGTGCTGTCCCGCCGGCCTGTCAGCAGGTTGCGATCCCGGCCTCTGACCGGATTCTCTTCGAAGACGCTTGGAATGGAGATGTCGCGATCCTGCACACCCCCCACCGCCCTGCCGGGCATCTCCCCCGCAAGGGGGGAGATTGGCAGCTTTGCCAACCCCGCCGATTCATCGGCGTTTGGGACTAACGAAAGCCGTAGCGACGCCAGGACCTACTGCCCCATCTTGTAATCGAGGAACCACTTCTTGTTGAGCTTGTCGAAGGTCCCGTCGGCCTTGAGGGCGGCGATCGCGGCGTTGACCGGCTTCACCAGGTCCGAGCCCTTCGGGAAGATGAAGCCGAAATCCTCGGTGCCGAGCGGCCCGCCGATCAGCTTCAGCTTGCCTTCGGAAGCATCGACATAGCCCTGGCCGGCGGTGCCGTCGGTAAGCACCACGTCGACGTCGCCCGTCTTCAGCGCCTGCACGGTGGCGCCGAAGGTCTCGAACAGTTTGATGCGCGGGTTC
>JAFKFE010000973.1 GCA_017308345.1 Alphaproteobacteria bacterium
CGCCACTATTTCCCTGGCAAGGAAGAATTGCTGCAGGAAGCCTATGCGGCGCTCATGGGCCGCATGACCGAGCAGGCGAAAGCGGCGCTGGTCATGAAGGACGCCTCGCCGCGCCAGCGTCTCGCCGCTTTCGTGACCGCCAATCTCAACGCGCCGATCATCGACCAGCGGGTGTTCTCGCTCTGGGCGACCTTCATCGGCCGTGCCGGCGCCGATCCGTCGCTCGCCCGCGCCCATCGCGAAGGCTATCTCGGCTTTCGCAACGAGGTGGAGGCCGTCGTGGCCGAGGTGCTCGCCGCCGAGCGGCGTGAGCCGGACGCGGCTGAGCTGCGCCGCCATGCCATCGCGATCAACGCGATCATCGACGGGCTCTGGATCGAAGGCTGCCTGGCCGGCGAGATGTTCTTGCCTGGCGAATTGGCGGCAATAGGCATCAAAGCCATAGAGGCCGAGCTCGGCCTTGCGCCGGAACAGGGAGAAGATCAATGACCACCATCGGCGAAGCGCTGATCACATTGCTCGAAGCGCATGGCGTCGATACCGTCTTTGGCATCCCGGGCGTGCACACGGTGGAGCTCTATCGCGGCCTGGCGCGCTCGAAGATCCGTCATGTCACGCCGCGCCACGAGCAGGGCGCCGGCTTCATGGCCGACGGTTACGCGCGGGCCGGCGGCCGGCCGGGCGTCGCCTTCGTCATCACCGGGCCGGGGCTGACCAACACCATAACCGCCATGGGCCAGGCGCGTGCCGATTCGGTGCCGATGCTGGTCATCTCCGGCGTCAACGCCACCGACACGCTGGGCAAGGGGCTGGGCTTCCTGCATGAGTTGCCCGACCAGCGCGGCATGATGGAAAAGGTGGCGCTGTCTTCCGAGCGCATCACCGATGCGGGTCAACTGCCGGGCGCGCTCGCCCGCGCCTTCGCGCTGTTTTCCTCTTCGCGTCCGGGCCCGGTGCATATCGAGATCCCGACAGACGTCATGGTGAAACCGGCCGACGGTCTCGCGGCGGCGCTGAGCAATGCCGCGCCGCCCGCGCCCGAAGCCGCGGCGATTGCCGAAGCGGCCAGGTTAATCAAGACGGCCAGCCGCCCGCTGATCCTTTCGGGCGGCGGCGCCAGGAAGGCCGAAGCGGCGTTGCGGCGCCTGGCCGAGACGCTCGGCGCCCCTGTCGTCGAGACCGCCAATGCGCGCGGCCTGCTGCACGGCCACGCGCTCTGCGTGCCGGCCAGCCCGAGCCTTAAGGCAGTGCGCGCGCTGATGGCCGACGCCGACCTGGTGATCGCCGCCGGCACCGAGTTCGGCCCGACCGATTATGACGGCTATGGCGACGGCGGCTTCGTGCTGCCGAAGAACCTGATCCGCATCGACATAGGCGCCGACCAGATCGCGCGCCGGCCAGTGAAAGTCGGCATCCACGCGGATTGCGCCGAAGGCATCGAGGCTCTACTGGCGGCGATCGGACCGGGCCATGCCGCGGCAAGGGATGGCGAGGCCCGCGCGGCCGCGGCGCGCCAGGCGGCATTGGCCGAACTGAAGCCCGACTATCTGGCGCAGGGGCGCGCGGTGGAGACGATCCGCGACGCGCTGCCGGGCGCCATCATCGTCGGCGATTCGACCCAGCCTATCTATGCCGCCAACCTCTATTACGACCACGACCGGCCCGGCGGCTGGTTCAACGCCGCGACCGGCTTCGGCGCGCTGGGCTACGGTCCGCCGGCGGCGGTCGGCGCGGCGCTCGCCGTGCCGGGGGCGCCGGTGGTGTGCCTCACCGGCGATGGCGGCTTCCAGTTCACCTTGCCGGAGATCGGCGCCGCGCTCGACGCCGAAGCGCCGGTGATCTTCGTCGTCTGGAACAATCGCGGCTATCGCGAGATCGAGACCTCGATGCTCGATGTCGGCGTCGAGCCCGTCGGCGTGTCGCCGGCGCCGCCGGATTTCTGCAAGCTCGCCGAGGCCTACGACATCGAGGCCGAGCGACTGACCGGGACAGCCGGTCTGGCCGGGGCGCTGCGGCGCGCGCGGGCGGCCGGCAAGCCGCGCCTTATCGAGGTTTCGGTGGATTGACCGTCATGACATCATCGGGGGACGATGGCCCGGAAAGCGCCTTTTTCACCGAACCGCCATTCGACGATCCGCTCAGGCGCCGTCACCTGGCGCCCTTGCGCTGGGCGGCGTCTTCGCCTGACTTGCCGTGGTGGGTGCGCAAGCGCGCCGCCAAATCCCACATGAACCTGGCCCGGCGCAGGGACCGGCATGCCTGGAACGCCGCTGTCGATCACTCGCAATGGTGCTCCGCCAGCACGCCGGAAGGCGCGTTGGGTCCGATCTGGCAGTATTGGGCGCAAGGCGTCGACAACGCGCCGCCCTTGGTGACAGCCTGCCTCCGCTCCGTGCAGCGGCACAAGGGCGACCGCGATCTCATCGTGCTCGACGACGCCACCGTGGCGGACTACGTCGATCTCCCGGGTCAGATCTGGGACAAGCGCCGGCGCCAGCTTATGAAGAGCCAGCACTTCTCCAACTTCATCCGGCTCAGCCTGCTCCTGCGGCACGGCGGCACCTGGCTCGACGCCACCATTCTGCTCAGGCAGCCGGTGCCGCGACAGATCGAGCGCGAGGATTTCTACATCCTTCGCGAAACCAGCCGCGTGCCTCGGCTGGTGGAGACCTGGTTCATCCATGCGCGCAAGGGACATCCCCTGGTCGAGACGGTGCTTCATGGCCTCGCCGACTACTGGCGCGAATATGATCGGCTGCTCCAGTATTTCATGTTCCCGCATCACATCGAGGCTTCCTTGCTGCTGCACGGAAAGTTGAGGCGGGACTTCCTAAAGATGCCGCAGGTTGGCGCGGACAGGCCGCACGAATTGCAATGGCAACTCCTGAAGCCTTTGGACGAAGCCAGGCATCGCGCCATGTATGACGGCTTCTGGCTGCACAAGCTCAATTACAAGGTCCGGCGTCCGGAAACGGACGAGCGTCTGTTGTGGGATGCCATCCTGGATGGCTGGCCGCTGGTCTGAGACCCGGACTGGTCTATCGACGGACGCATGCAAAGACGCGCCACCTGCCATGTCGATATTTCAATTGAGTGACAACACGAAAGGCGCGACGCTCTAAACTGGGGCGGCATAACCAAAGAAAAAACCATAAAAAGTGACAGGAGCGGTCAAAGTATGACGGAAACGCTTAACGGCAGGCATGTCGTGATCACGGGCGGCACTGGGGCGCTCGGCGGCGCGGTTGTCGGCAGATTGCTGGAGCAAGGCGCGATCTGCCACGTGCCCAATGCCCACGCGGCGGCCCCACCGCATTTTCCCTACGCAGCCCATGCCAGCGTGCATCTGGCGCATAATGTCGACCTGTCGGATTCGGCCAAGGTCGAAGCCTTCTACCGCCAGGTGCCCGAGCTCTGGGCCTCGATCCACCTGGCCGGCGGCTTCACCATGGCGCCGGTCGAAAAGATCGAGTCCGCTTCCTTCGCCGAAATGATGGACACCAACGCCCGCACGGCCTTCCTGTGCAGCCGCGCCGCGGTGCGCTCGATGCTGGCGTCCAATACGGCCGGCCGCATCGTCAATGTCACCGCGCGGGCGGCGCTGGAACCGCGCAAAGGTTCCGGCATGGTCGCCTACACCGCGAGCAAGGCGGCGGTCGCGGCGATGACGGTGGCCATGGCCGAGGAGCTGAAGCACAAGGGCATCCTGGTCAACGCCGTGGCGCCCTCGACGCTCGACACGCCCGCCAACCGAGCCGACATGCCCGATGCCGATTTCGCCAAATGGGTGAGCCTCGAGGCGGCCGCGGAAGCGATCGCCTATCTCGCCTCGCCCGCTAACCAGGCCATGAGCGGCACCCTGGTCCCGCTCTACGGGCGGGCCTGAAACTCTATCTCTTTGTTTTAGGCAATTCCGGACGGAAAACCGCGGACACTTTTCCTGGAATTGCTCTGATATCCCGACAAAAGAAAAACCCGCCGGATCGCTCCGGCGGGTTTTTGCTGTTCGTCGGTCGAAGAGGCTTTGGCTTAGTTGCCCTGCTTCTTCAGC
>JAFKFE010000974.1 GCA_017308345.1 Alphaproteobacteria bacterium
TTTGCCGTTGAGCTGGACCGGGGTCGGCCCGTCGCAATCGAGCTTCAGGAAAGGAGAGTCGAACAGATAGGGTTCGGTCGCCTTGCCGTTCGCATCGACGAAACGCAGCTTTCCCGACCGTTTTTCCACCCTCAGGCCCGAAGGGCATTGCGAGAGCACTTGGCCATCTTCCGGGTTGGCGACAATTCGCCCCTGCCGGTCCAGCCCCATCCATTCATTGCCGATGCGCACGAGGCTGACGCCGCCTTTCTCGGCGACCTGGGCATCGGCGAAGTAGCGGCCACCCAGGAGCGTGCCGCTCGTGTCGACGATGCCTTTCTCCTTGCCCCGTCGAACCAGCTTGAGACCGTTTCGCCAGTAGGAGGTGCCGTCGAACGTCATCGGCACGACGAGTTCGCCCTTCGGATCGACCGCGCCACAGGTCTTGCGCTTGAGTGGGGAGGAGGGAGCCGGGTTCAGATCGCACACGGTGGCGTATCCGTCCATCAGCGGCGAGACGTCGTCATAGCTGGGGACGGTCCGCCAGCTTCCGTCCAATCGCAACAGGCCGAATTTCCCCGGAGCACCGCTGTCGACGGTCCTCGCCCACAAGAGCTTGCGATCCGGATCGTCGAAATAGCGAAGATCGTACGCTTCCGAACTGAAGGAACGTGTCGTGACGTTCCATATACGATAGCGCGGCGTGGGATATTTGACGAAGTCGAACTGCAATGTCGATTTGCTGTCGCGCAGACTCTCGCAAAAGTCAGGTCGCATCGGCGGCCACGCGCCCTCCCTGACGAGGATCGTATGATCTCCGAATGGCATCGCACGTGCATAATTCGGTTCGATGATGACTGCGCCTTGACGGTCTATGACGCCGGCCTTGCCATTGAGGACGACCTCGGCAAGGCCGTTCGAGAAATACCCGACCAAATCGAATTTGGCCGGAATGACGAGCTTGCCGGTGAGATCGACGAAGCCGAATTTTCCGTCAGTTCTGACACCGGCCAATCCGCCGGAAAACGGAAGCGCCACTTCGAATTGCTGGGCGATGACTTCATTCCCGGCTTTGTCGGCATAGCCGCAGAGGTTGAATTTGCCGCCGCATGCGATTGTGAGGCCGTTGGTGTCGGCCGGCCTGTCCGCGAACTGCCCAGGCGAGCACGACATAAGGACGAAGGAGGCGGCGTCACCAGTCGCGGCAAAGATTACCAAGGCGGCCAGCGCCGGCGGCAAAGCATGCGGTACCCATTTTCCAAGCAAGGCCGGTTCCCCACAGCAAGGTTGAGGTGGCGACTTTAACTGTGAGTTGTGGCAAGAAATCCAATTTCTGAAAGTGCCGTAAAAAAGCGCTTAAGTTGCTTTGCCGCGAAGGCGCGGACCACTATCAGCACGACACGCGCCTCGGCTGCGGCGTGCACGACGAAAAGGGCAGGCAATGGACTCCACCGCACTCAAGGCTATGCAGGCGCCGCTGAAGGAGGCCTATCGCGACGATGCGGCCAAGGCGCTCGTCACGTTGAGAGCCCGCGGCACGCTCGACGACCAATCGATCGCCTGCAAGGTCGAGACGGGCAGGGCGCTCGCTGTTGCCGGGCTTCATCCCGCCACCGGCGGTTCGGGCCTCGAACTGTGCTCGGGCGACATGCTGCTGGAGGCGCTGGTCGCTTGCGCCGGCGTGACGCTGAAAGCGGTGGCGACGGCGCTGGAGTTCAAGCTCGGCAGCGCCACCGTCGAGGCCGAGGGCGACCTCGACTTTCGCGGCACGCTCGGCGTCGCCCGCGACGCGCCGGTCGGTTTTCGCGAGATCAGGCTGAAATTCGATCTCGACACCGACGAGCCGCAGGAGCGCATCGAGGCGCTCATGAAGCTCACCGAGCGCTACTGTGTGGTGTTCCAGACGATCAACAACAAGCCGGCGTTGAGTGTGAGCGCACAGCGCTGAGGGTCGCTACTGCGCCGACGGCGTCTCCGCATCCCCTTCATCCGTGAAGGGCGAGGCGCTCGGCACGCATTGCACGGCCCAGCCCTGCGGCGTCGGCTGCTTCTGATATTCGGTGATGGCGTTGGCGCACTGCTCACGGGTGTCGAAGGTGCTGGGCAGCACCACCATGCCGCCTTGCGGGCCGGCGATCACCAGATACCAGACCAACGCTACGCTGGGAGTGGCAGCCATGGAAATTCCTCGCTTTGCTCGAATGTGGGAGTCGGACAGATCCTAGCAACTCCCTTGGAGCGGCGAAAGCGGGGCGGCGGCACACGCTTCCACCGCCCCGTTCACAGACCCGTGAATAGAGTGGTCAGGGCTCAGGCTCACTCGGCCGCGAAGCAGTAGAACAGGCCGTCGCCGCCGGTGCCCTTGAGCGCGTCCTGGCTGCAGCCGCCACGCGAGGCATGCGAGGAATTCCAGGACTTCGCCGCCGCCGAATCGTCGAGCCCGGTGCGATCGTGATGGCCCATCATCGCCGCACCCTCGGCGCCGCTCATCGTCCAGTCGCCGCAGGTCTGATCGGCGATCCTCGTGCCGTCGGGCTTGGAGCCGGTCAGCATGTCGTGCCGGTTCGGCTTGTCGCCGCGGCCGTTGATCACCTCGCCCTTCTCGGTCAGCGCCGTCTGCTTGGTGATGCCATTGGCGTCGCTGTGCAGCGAGGCGATATCGTCGGCGATCTTCTCGCCCTTGGCGTTGAACCAGGGACCCTTGCCGATGCGGTCGCGCGCATCTTCCGTGCTGGAGGAAAGGTAGGCATGCCAGGTCTTGCCGGTGACGCCGGCCGCTTCCGCCAGCGAGGCGCAATGGGCGTCGGCGCCTTTCAGACCGCCGAGATCCGCGCCCTTGCCGGAGCCGGCGCTGGTGACGAAGAAACTCATTTTTGCGTCTTGCGAAAGCGCCGCGCCCGCCGTTGCGGCAAGTCCTGCCACGGCTGCTGCGGTGACAACGGGAAGAAGTCCGCGCATGTCGATCCTCCGGTTTTCGAATGTTTTACATTCGAAGAACGTTGCCGGAGGCCTGTTTAATCCGCCTCGAAACCAGGTTTGTCAGGTCTATTCCGGCTGCCGGTAGGCGACGAAGCGGTTGTGCTTGGCCTGGAAGATCAGCCCCGTCTCCTTCAGTTCCGGGCTGGCCAGCGGCACGATGCGCCTGGCGATCTCGGACGGGTGCGGCAGCGTCTCCGGGTCTTCGCCCGGCATGGCCTGCGCGCGCATCGCCGTGCGGGTGGCGCCGGGGTCGGCGGCATTGACCCGCAGCGGCAGGCTCTCGGTCTCATGCGCCCAGGAGCGCATCATCGTCTCGACCGCCGCCTTGGAAGCCGCGTAGGGCGCCCAGAAGGCGCGCGCCGAGTGCGCCGCGTTGGACGACATGATGATCGCCCGGCCTGCGTCGGAGAGCCTCAGCAGCGGGTCGACCGAACGGATCAGCCGCCAGGTCGAGGTGACGTTGATGGTCAGCACCTTCTCGAATGTCTTGGCCTCGACATGGCCGATCGGCGAGATGACGCCGAGCACGCCGGCATTGGCGACCAGGATGTCGAGCTTGCCCCAGCGCTCATGGATCGCGCCGCCCAGCCGGTCGACGCCGGCCATATCGGTCAGGTCGAGCGGCACCAGCGTCGCCTGGCCCCGCCCGTCCGCCTTGATCTGGTCGTCCAGTTCCTCCAGTCCGCCCACCGTGCGCGCCACCGCGATCACATGCGCTCCGGCCGCCGCCAGTTCCCTGGCGATGAAATAGCCGATGCCGCGCGAGGCGCCGGTTACGACCGCCACGCGGCCGGAAAGGTCGAGGGTCATTCGGGAGTTTCCGTGTGGTGATACGGCCTGGGCCTACGATCCGCTGCTCGCCAGCAGCGACAGCGTGCGCACATTGTCGTGGCCTGCGAAGTCGAGCAGGCGGGTGGGGTACTGTCCAGTGAAGCAGGCGTCGCAGAATTGCGGCTGGTCGTTGTCGCGGCGCGCCTCGCCGACGGCACGGTAGAGCCCGTCGATCGACAGGAAGGCGAGCGAATCGACGCGGATGAACTCGGCCATCTCCTCGTTCGACATGCGCGAGGCCGGCAGCTTCGACTTCTCC
>JAFKFE010000975.1 GCA_017308345.1 Alphaproteobacteria bacterium
GGAGGCGCTGGACGAGGCGGCGGCCCTGGCCGCGTTGCGTAGCGCCTACGGGCGCGGGATACGCGCCTGTGCGATCGCGCTCATCCATGCATGGAAGTATCCGGCACAGGAACAGCGCCTGGCGGCGGGTAAAGTCAGTCATTTCGTCTCTCCATCGGATGGTCGTTTATCGGGGTCGGCTGGCCAAGCAGCGTGTCGAGGATGCCGGCCTCGATCGCGGCCGCCTCGCGGGCAAGTGCCGCGCTTTCGGTGCGCGGGCGCGGCAGCGGCACGGCCACTTCGCGAACCACGCGGGCCGGGCGCGCCGAAAGCACATAGATGCGGTCGGACAGGAGCACCGCCTCGCGCACGTCATGGGTGATCAGCAGCGCGGTCCAGCGGTGGCTTTGCCACATGCCCTCCAGCCAGCGCTGCATGGCCGCGCGGGTCAGCGCGTCGCGCTGCGGCATGAAGGCGAAGCGGGCGCCATCGAGCGGCGCGCCATCGAAGCGCATCTCGCCCTCGCCTCGGATCGCGCCGGTGAGGAGTTGGAACAGCGTCGACTTGCCGGCGCCGGAGGGACCGAGGATCGAGACGAATTCGCCCGCGCCGACATCGAGCGAAACGCCCGCCAGCACCTCGAGCGCGCCGAAGCTCTTGCGCACGTCGCGGAGTTCGAGCCGGGTCATGGCCCGCGCTCTCTGGCGGGCTCCGGCCCATTTCCGCGTCCCGCCCTCTCCCAGGGCATGGCGAGGCGCTGCACCAGCACGGCAAGGCCGAACAGCGCCAGCGTCAGAGCCGAGCTGACGGCAACGGCGGCAAGCACAAGGTCGGGCCGGAAATTGTTCTTGGCGCTGAGCATGTAGATGCCCAGCCCCTTCGCGGCGCCGGCATATTCGGCGAAGATCGCGCCGACCACGGCATAGGTGATTGAGATGCGCAGCCCGGCGAAGAAATAGGGCAGCGCCGACGGCAGCCGCGCCAGCCAGAATATGCGCCAGCGCCCTGCTCCCATGGCGGCGAGCATCTGGCTGATTTCCGCACTGGTGGCGGCGTAGCCTTCGACCAGCGCCACCATCATCGGAAAGAAGGTGACCAGCGCGACGAGCAGGATTTTTGGCAAAAGCCCGAAGCCGAACCAGAGCACCACCAGCGGCGCGATCGCCACCAGCGGCAGGGTCTGGCTGGCGATCAGCAGCGAGAACAGCGCGCGACGCAGGCGCGGCAGGAAGTCGACCAGCGCCGAGAGGATGAAGGCAGCGACGAGCGAGCAGGCGAAGCCGGCCAGCGTGGCGCGGATGGTGGGCAGCGTGTTTTCCGCGAGTGCCGCGCGGTTCTCCCAAGCCTGCTGCAGGACGCGGGACGGCGCCGGCAGCACGATGGGCGCGACGCCGCCGAGGCGGGCGTAGAGCTCCCAGGCGGTGAGGAGAAGAGCGAAAGCGAGGGCGGCGGGGGCGACCCTGGCGAGGGTCGAGGTGATAGCCAATCTCCCCCCTTGTGGGGGAGATGGCCGGCAGGCCAGAGGGGGGCGCGAAGGATCGCCAGCGTTCGGCCCTTGTGCGGGAGCGCGCAACCAACCGAGACCTCGGCGGGACAGCGCCCCCCTCTGCCTTGCCAGGCATCTCCCCCACAAGGGGGGAGATTGGCCGTCGCGAACGCTTTCGCCAATCGCCGAAGGTTGCGCTCCCGCTTCGGAGGCGCAGCCGGCATTGGGGTCCTCTCCCCCACGGGACGGATCGCACCAGGCAGCCACGGCAATATCCTCGACAGCGCCCGCGGCCTCAAACCGCGGTCGGGCTGTTCGCCGAAATGGTGATGTCGAGGGTCACGTGGCCGGCGCCGGGGCCGAAGCGGCAGAAGGCTTCGTTGAGCGTGGCGAACACCGCGCCGGCGTCGCCGCGCAGCCTGGTGCAGAAATTCTTCGAACGGTCGAAGACGCCAGACTTTTTCAGGAAATCGATGCAGCCATAGATCTCGTCCATGTGGTTGCCCGTACCCATCACATAGAGCGAGAATTGCGCGGCGGCCGGCTGGCTGGTCGAGGGCGTTTCCCGCACGGCGCGCAGCGCCGCGCGTTTGCGTTCGTCCAGCGGGATCGCCGGGCCGCCGATCTCGTCGGAGCGGCAGATCGGGTCGTCCGGCTCGCCGGGGCAGCCGCGCGAGACCGCGGCCGACAGCACGCAATGCCTGCCGCTTCCCGCCGCCGCCACGAACAGGTCGCGCATGGCCGGAAACAGCACTTCGGGCGGCCCGACCAGCAGCGTCGAGATGTCGTCGGTCTCGATCCTCAGCCTGTCGCGGTAAGAATCGAGCGCGCCCAACGCGCCGAGGATGACGCCGACGAAATCGTCGGCCATGGGATAAAGGGAAATCTGTGCGCCGGAAAACATGGCCCGCCTCGCTCCGCTGGTATTATCCAGATCAGCTTTAGGGTCCGGAGGCTTGCCGCCCCCATCTCAGCCCCGACCGTACGGAGCACCCCTGTGGATGGCCGGGTTAAAGCACTGTTTGCCGGGTTGGGGAAGCGGTTTTTTTCGGCGCCGGTTGGGCCAGGAGCCTCATCTCCCTCTGGGAGATGTCGGGCGTTATAAGATTTTCGCGGATTTCTTATAACTGCACTATCAACCGCATTATCGTTCAAATTGTACGAAAGTCGCTTGCCAATCCTTCGTACATAAAGTACGATAACCTCCTTCTTTGGAAGGGATTTGCTTGAACACCGCGAACCATGCCGCCTTCGCCGACCTCTCCCGCCCCCTGCTGTCGCCGATGCCGCTCGCCGAGCGCGAGCGCCTTGCCGGCGCCTGGCGCATGGCCAGCCAGGACATCTCCGACGACATTCGCTTCATCCGGCAATATCTGAAAGTGATCGCCGAGAGGGACGAGCGGCTGTCGACCGGCACGCTGGTGCATGGCCGCGCCTATGTCGAGGCCTGCGCCGCCTGGCTGCCGGAAACGGTGGCGCGCTATCTGCGCAACATCAGGCTGATCAGCGAATGCGAGAGCGCGATGATCGCGGCGGGGGTGAGGTTCGCCCGGTCGAGCGACGCCTGGTGAGAACAGGATCACGGTCGCGAAGCTTGCGGCCGGTCGATTTGCTTGCCTCACTTTGCCTGGCTCGCACGCAACCTGTTGCTTGGCTCACCAAGTAGCCAGTTGCTTGGCTCACACGCAACCAGATGTTGCACCCGGGCAACGTCAGCCATGATTCGCAGCGCCAACGGCGCGAGGGCCTTTTCATTGCCGTGGGGTAAGGTAAGGGTTTATCTCGATTTTTTGAGGGAATGGACATGAAGCGCCTGATTCTTGCGCTTGCCTTGCTGATGCCGGCGTCCGGCGCTTTCGCCGCGGACGCGTTGATCTCCGAGCCTTCGGCCTATTCGTGGAGTGGCGTCTATGTCGGCGGCACGGTTGGGTATGGCTGGGGCAAGAGTCATCACTTCACCGAAACCATTCCCGATTCGACCGACAAGTTCACCATCGACGGGGCGCTAGGCGGCCTGACGCTCGGTTACAACTATCAGGTCGATCGTTGGGTATTCGGCGCGGAAACCGACATTTCGGCGGCGGACATCCACGGTGAGGATCCCGACGGGGCCTCCAACTGGGGTTGCGGCACGGGGTGCCAGACCAAGGTCGACTGGTTCGGCACTCTGAGGGCGCGCGCCGGAATGGCCTTTGACACCACCTTGCCCTACATCACCGGCGGCCTCGCCTATGGCCACGTCAAGGGCTATATCGACGAGTTTCCAGAATATGACGGGGCCGAGACAAAGGCCGGCTGGACGGTGGGCGCCGGCATCGAGCATGCCTTCAGCGACCATTTCAGCGTCAAGGCCGAATATCTCTATGTCGATCTCGGTAAGATCAAGATCGAGGATTTTGGGGCGCCCTACGGCCAGGGCTATGCCGATGCCAAGTTCAGCACGGCAAGAATCGGAATGAACTACAAGTTTTGATCCTCGCCGTTTCATCGGCCTTGTCGCGGCGAAGAAGACCGTGGCCGCATCATAAGGCTTGCCAAGTCGAGCGGCGACGGGGCGCTATCTGCGCAATCTCAGGCTGATCA
>JAFKFE010000976.1 GCA_017308345.1 Alphaproteobacteria bacterium
CGCTCTCGGCCTTGTTCAGATACCAGTCGGTCAGCCGGCGGATTTCGGCGCGCTGCATCGGGTCCTCGGCGAACAGGCGCTTGTCGCGCTTCAGGACGCCGCGCGTCTCGTCGAGATATTCGGCGATCACCATGGCGCCGACGATCGGCACGTCGCCTTCGGCAAGCAGGATCGGCAGCGTGCCGGCCGGGTTCAGCGCCAGGAACTCCTTGCGCCTGGTCCACGGCTTTTCCTCGATCAGCGCCAGCTCCTCGCCATACTCGCCGAAAGCGAGGCGCACGAACCGGCAGGTGGCGAACATGGGATGATGGAAAAGCGTCAGCATTGTTCCGCGATGATAGGGCGCACTGGCGAATCATCCCCTGCGCCGGTAAGTCTTGGCGGCCCGTCATGCGGCCGTCACGGTGTTGCGACCTATAGGGGGACTTCCGTGCCGTGACAAGCAAGCCGTTGTCTCCAGCTATCCCCGAAATCCTGAGGTTGCCATGGAAAGCCAGACCATCGTCGAAGCGCTGCTGCTTGGGCTGTTGGAGGGTCTGACCGAGTTCATCCCCGTGTCCTCGACCGGCCACATCCTGCTTGCCGGCCATTTCCTCGGCTTCCATTCCACCGGCAAGGCCTTCGAGATCCTGATCCAGCTCGGCGCGATCCTGGCCATTTTGAGTGTCTATTTCAGCAAGCTCTGGCAGATGCTGATCAAGCTGCCCAGCGATCCGCGGACCCGGCATTTCGTCATCGGCATCCTGATCGCCTTCCTGCCGGCGGCGGTGATCGGCGCGCTGGCGCATGATTTCATCAAGACCATCCTGTTCGAATCGCCCAGGCTGATCTGCGTCATGCTGATCATCGGCGGCGTGATCCTGCTCGTCGTCGACCGCATCGACTTCAAGCCGCGCTTCCACGACGTCGAGCGCTTCCCGTTGAGCGTTTATTTCAGGATAGGCCTGTTCCAGTGCCTGTCGCTGATCCCCGGCACCTCGCGCTCCGGCTCGACCATCATCGGCGCGCTGCTGATGGGCGTCGACAAGCGCGCGGCGGCCGAGTTCTCCTTCTTCCTCGCCATGCCCACCATGGTCGGCGCCTTCGCCTTCGACCTCTTCAAGAACCGCAACGTGCTGACCTCGGCCGACCTGCCGATCATTTCCGTCGGCTTCATCGCCGCCTTCGTCGCCGCGCTGATCGTCGTGCGCTTCCTGCTCGATTACGTCTCGCGCAAAGGTTACGCGCTGTTCGGCTGGTGGCGGCTTGTGGTGGGCATCGTGGGGTTGGCGGCGCTGATGGTCTGGGGGTGAGGCGGGCTTCGCCCACACCGTTCGTCGAGTTCCCGCCAACCCCCTCTGGCCTGCCGGCATCTCGTCAATTCCTTCCATAAAACGCGTTCTCGACATGCACCGGCCAGCGCCAGGGCAGCACCGCCACCATGTCGAAACGCATTGAAAGCCTGCCATAGTCGGGCTGGCGTGAGAGCCAGATATCGGCGGCGCCCTCGATGCGCCGCTCCGATTCGCGGCCGATCGCTTCCATCGCCTCGATCAGTGTCCGCCGCGCCTTGACCTCCACGAACAGCACGAGGTCGCCGCGCCTTGCGATCAGGTCGATCTCGCCGAGCCGGGTGCGGTGGCGGCGGGCGAGGATGCGGTAGCCTTTCAGTATCAGCGCCAGCGCCGCCAGCCACTCGCCGCGATGGCCGCGCCGATAGGCTTTCCGGCGATGGCCGGCCGTGCGCTCAGCCATCTTTGTGTTTGACCATGATCTTTTCCAAAAACCGGTTCCCACTTTTCGGGATCATGGTCTGTCCTTCAACTCCAGCAGCCGCCGGTAAAGCGCCTGCTTCTGGCCGCCGGTCATCTTCGCCGCTTCCGCCGCCGCCTTCGAGGCCGGCATTTCGGCCGCCAGTGACAACAGCAGTCGGTCGATATCGGCCGGCTGATCCTCCGTCGCTTCCGGTGGGCCGACGCAGATGACGATCTCCCCCTTCGGCGTGTCGGCGGCGGCATAGTGGCCGGCCAGTTCGGCCAGCGTCCCGGTGCGCATCTCCTCGAACGCCTTGGTCAGCTCGCGGCCGATCGCGGCTTTCCGTTCGCCACCCAGCGCCTCGACCATGGCGGCCAGCGTCTCGGCCAGCCGTCTGGGCGATTCGAAGAAGATCAGCGTTGCCGGCACCGCCTTGAAGGTTTCGAGCTTGGTCAGCCGCTGCCCGGTCTTCACCGGCAGGAAGCCCGCGAACAGGAAGGCGTCGGAGGGCAGGCCGGAAGCGGTCAGCGCGGCGAGCGCGGCGGAAGGTCCCGGGATCGGCACCACGCGGATGCCATGCTCCAGCGCTTCGCCGACCAGCCGGTAGCCGGGATCGGAAACCAGCGGCGTGCCGGCGTCCGAGATCAGCGCCACGCTCTGCCCGGCCGCCAGCGCCTCGATCAGCTTGGGCCCGGCCTCGGCCGCATTGTGCTCGTGATAGGCCGTGGTGCGGCGGCGGATGCCGTAGCGTTCGAGCAGCACGCGCGAGACGCGCGTGTCCTCGCAGGCGACGATGTCGGCGGCGGCCAGCGTCTCCAGCGCGCGCAGCGTGATGTCGGCCAGGTTGCCGATCGGCGTCGCCACCAGATAGAGGGCCGGCTGAAGCGCCCGCGCCGCGATCTCGCTTTGCCCGATCAGATAGCTGCGTTTGTCGCCGGTCACCGAATGCCCCTCATTCCGAGCAATTCCACGAAAACCGCGTCGCGGTTGGGCTCGGCGCCTTCGCCGTAGCCTTCCGTCCGGAATTGCGAAAGAACCAAGTCTGTTTCGCATGGCTGACGCCCCGTTGCAAAACGTGAGGTCCAGTCGAGGAAATCGCCATGCCTTCGCCACAGTGAGGAACGAAACCCACATCGGCGAATTTAAACCTGATTCCCCGGAGGAGGCAGGACCGGACGATGCCCAGTCGCTTCGACATCTTCATCAGCCGACTTGAAAGCAAGACCGCCCGCGAGGGCATTCCCCCACATCCGATCGCCGCCCAACCCGGCCTCCGCCGCGACAAGGCCGACCAGAAGCAGGCCCGCGACGGCGAGGCGCATGGCGAGAAGCACCGCGGCAAGCACCGCCAGAAGCACGACGCTTAGAGCGTCGCGTCCGTCGTCATTGGGTCGGGCGGACCCACTCCGCCCGCGGATGACGACGAGCAGGTGTCTCGGCCAATCTCCAAGGAATGCGACTGTCCAGAACTGTCAGCAGCGGCGGCGATTGACGGTTGCTTCGGGCGGGATGCGACCTATATCAGGTCACCTTTTCCAGCCGGCCGTCTTTCAGCATGTCATCCATCATCTCGATCTCCGGCGTCACGAAAACCTATGCCACCGGTTTCAAGGCGCTGAAGGAAATCAATCTCGACATCGAGCGCGGCGAGATCTTCGCGCTGCTCGGCCCCAACGGCGCCGGCAAGACGACGCTGATCTCGATCGTCTGCGGCATCGTCAACCGCTCGTCGGGGAGCGTCACGGTGGACGGGCACGACATCAGCCGGGATTACCGCGCCGCGCGCAGCCTGATCGGGCTGGTGCCGCAGGAGCTGACGATCGATGCCTTCGAGACGGTCTGGGCGACGGTGAACTACAGCCGCGGCCTGTTCGGCAAGGCGCCGAACGCGGCCTTCGTCGAGAAGGTGCTGCGCGACCTCTCGCTGTGGGAGAAGAAGGATTCCAAGGCGATCACGCTGTCGGGCGGCATGAAGCGCCGTCTGATGATCGCCAAGGCGCTGTCGCACGAGCCCCGCGTGCTGTTCCTCGACGAGCCGACGGCAGGCGTCGACGTGGAGCTGCGCCAGGACATGTGGGCGATGGTCAGGCGGCTGCGCGAGGACGGCGTCACCATCATCCTCACCACACACTACATCGAGGAGGCCGAGGCGATGGCCGACCGCGTCGGCGTCATCAACAAGGGCGAGATCATCCTGGTCGAGGGCAAGGCCGAGCTGATGCGCAAGCTCGGCCGCAAGCAGATGAGAATGGAACTGCGCGCGCCGCTTGCCGCCTTGCCGGAGAGCCTGTCGCGCTATGCGCTCGAGC
>JAFKFE010000977.1 GCA_017308345.1 Alphaproteobacteria bacterium
CCGAGCCCTGATACATCGGCTGGCGCACCTGCGCCGCCGACGCCGTGCGCACCGGCCGGTCCGTCTCGTGGAACGAGAGCACCTTGTCGTCCCAGGGCAGGCCGAGATAAGTCATCAGCGCCCGTGTCTGCCCTTCCTGGTCAGCGACGAAATCCTCGTAGCGCACATCGTGCACGACGCCCGGCAGCACCGTGTGCCAATGCGCCATGATGTCGGTGTAGAGGTTATGGAAATCGGCGAGTTCGCCGAGGTCGTAGCCATAGCGGTGGCTGTCGCCACGGAAATGCACCTTGAAGATCGACAGGCACGTGGCCGCCGCATCGCGCGCGCAATGAACGATCTTCGCCTTCGGCAGCATCATGTGCAGGAAGCCGACCAGAAGGAAGTTCCCCGGCATCTTGTCGGTGACATGGCGGTAGCCCGGATAGCGGGCATGCAGCATGTCGAGATAGGCCTGACCGGCTTCGGCGAATGCCTTGTCGGGCATGTCCGCTATCCCGGCGGGGAAGCCGCCCGGCATGCTCATCGGAAACTGCTTGCCGACGGCCGTCTTCAGGATGCTCAACTCGCCGGCGCCATAGACCTGCGGATGGCTGGCGATGATCTGCTCGACCAGCGTCGTGCCGGAACGCGGCATGCCGACGACGAAGATCGGCGTGTCGTCGGAAATGTCGCTAGGCTTGTGCTTGTCGAAGAAGGCCTTGTCGAAGACCGCCTTCATCGCCTCGAATTCGCCGCGTGTCCTGACCGGATCGTAGTCGATGGCCTGGCGGCGGATGGCGTTGCCCTCGGCGAAATAGTCGAAGGCGCGGCCATAGTCCTTGAGGTCGTCATTGACCTTGCCCAGGCCAAAGGAGAGCTGCATGCGCGCCAGGCTGCCCTGCGGCGCCTTGGCATGCTCGGCCTCCATGCCGGAAAGCTCCCTGTCGCGCTCGGTCTGGCGCTTGACCTGCGTCAGCAGCAGCCAGGCCCTCGCCATGCTGGGCGCCATCGCCACTGCCTGGCGGGCGAGATCGGCCGCCTCGTCGAGCTTGCCCTTCTCCATCATCGCGACGCCCAGCCCGTAGAGAAGCTCGGCGTCCTTCGGCCGGATCGACAGCGCCTCGCGGAACAGCTTGATCGCCTCGTCCAGCCGCCCGGCTTCCTGCAGCGTCTCGGCAAGGCCGATGCGCGCGCGGACATGGAACGGGTTGCGGCCGATGGTGCCGCGATAGATCTCCTCGGCGGCGTCGAGCTGGCCGAGCTGCTTCAGCGACGAGCCGAGATTGTCGCGCGCTGCCAGCTGGTCCGGCCGGATATCCACCGCGCCGCGGAAGAAATCGATCGCGGCGGCAATGCGCCCGAGATCGCGCATGACCGTGCCCATATTGTTGAGGAAGTCGGCGTTCCCGGGCTGCAAGGTCACCGACTGCTCGATGAGGTCGAGCCCCTCCTCGCTCCTGCCGGTCTGGTGCAGCAGCAGTCCGAGGAAATGCAGCGCGGCGGCATGGTTGGGCTGCTGCCCCACCACCTGCCGGTAGAGCCCCTCGGCCTCCTGGCGGCGTCCCGCCTGGTGCAGTTGCAGCGCCTTTTGCACATACGGGTCGAGCGGGCTCGCCGAGGCACTTGGCCTGCCGCCTGCGTTTGCCGCTCTTCTTTGATCTCTGTTAATGGGAAACCTGCCGTATTTGTTGGTCCGCCGGACCTAAGCCATGCGGGCAAGAGATTCAAGGCCAAGAGATTCAAGGCTAAGCATCATCGGGCGCCGCCGCGTCCATCCGCGACCGTGGAGATGGATACCACCTCAGCACGGCCCGTCGCCGACGATGCGATAGTCGGCCGCACGGGCTTCGCATGCGTTCGGGAAGGTGCGCACCTGCCCGTGGCGACTGGCGCAGACCGGCGCGTATTCGCGCGTGCAGAACGTCTGCTCTCCGCCGCCGCCGGCGTCGCGGCAAGGGCCGTCCCGCACGATGCGGTACCCTTCCCTTTCGGCCAGGCAGGCATTGGCGAAAGTCTGGCGGTCGCCGGCGCGCCGGGCGCAGACCGGTTGGTATTGCATGGTGCAGAGCTGCGGACGCGGCCTGGGCGGGCGCGGGCCGGGCCCGTCGTCGACCACCACCGTACAGGCCGCCAGCAGCGCGGACAGGATGAAAACGGCAAGGCCCTGCCAGGAGATCGCAAGGAAGCGCATGTGTCTCTCCTCTATCCCGGCTTCACCATGCCGGCACGCGACATCCTCGCATCCTTCGCCGCGAACACAAAGGCCGAATGAACCGCGCTCGAAAGCCTGCGCCCTGGCCCATGCTTGGCCCGTCTCTGGCCGATGACCGGCGGTGAAGCCAGGTCTAATCGGGGCCCAGCGTTGGACGCGCCGCAGGCCGCCCGCGAGCGTCGTCTTGCAACCATCACGTTTCCGTGTAATAAAAATACCGTTCGGGCATTTGCGACCCGGAGAGCGGAACGTTTTGGACGACCTTTCCCCGACAAGTGTGAATCTCTGACAACCCCGTTTTTCGGCGGGGGGTTTGACCATGCGCGAATGCATGACCGCCGAAGCAACCACCGGGATTTGCCCAAGGCGCGAGGCAGCGGGCGAACCACAAGACTGACACGGGTGAAGGAGTTTCCCCAATGGCCCAGACCGGTACCGTAAAGTTCTTCAATGCCACCAAAGGCTTCGGCTTCATCACGCCTGACGGCGGCGCCAAGGACGTGTTCGTCCACATTTCCGCGATCGAGGCATCCGGCCTGCGCACGCTGGTCGACGGCCAGAAGGTCACCTTCGACGTCGAACCGGACCGCATGGGCAAAGGCCCGAAGGCGGTCAACCTGCGCGCGGCTTGATCGTCGGACCGGCCTGTCCTTGCGGATGCAATGATGCGGCGGATCATGAACCGTCTTCCGGACAGGTTCGAAATTGCAAGGGCGCGGCGGAACCGTCGCGCCTTTTTCGCGCGCAAATGCCTGGATCGGCAGGCGAAAACTTTCTCTTGCGGATAGCGCTTAAATAAAGGACAAATTTCCTCTCGGGCAGTTTGCCGGCCCGAGACTTGACTTGATGGGATCAAAGGAGTTTCCCATGCCGCAGACCGGCACCGTCAAATTCTTCAACCATGCCAAGGGCTTCGGCTTCATCACGCCCGATGATGGCGCGAAGGATGTCTTCGTCCATATCTCGGCTGTGCAGGCGTCGGGCCTTCCCGGTCTTGAGGATGGGCAGAAAGTGACATTCGACACCGAGCCGGACAAGCGCGGCAAGGGTCCGAAGGCCGTCAATCTGTCGATCGGCTAAGCCGGCTCAAGACGGATCCGACGGAGGCTATGTCAGGCGGGGCCGCTCCCGCCCGGTATTGGGCTGTGCCCAAACGTCGAAAACAGCCAACGTCGAAAATAGCCAAGCCACGAAAAATCGTTTGCGCCGAATTCCGTTCAGCCTCCGTTCAGCCACGGTCTTCTATTAACCTTTGCTAAAGCCGGTCCGCATCCCCCGAGAAATGCGCGGGCCCGGCGCGAAGGAGACCGAAAATGAACCGTTTTCTCAAGACCGCCGTCCTGACCGCGGGCATTGCCGCGACCACTTTGGCCACCTTCTCGGCGGCCAATGCCGATGACTGGCGCTGGCACCATCATCGCAGCCACGGTGGTGACGCCCTCGCCGCCGGCGTCGTCGGCCTCGCGGCGGGCGCCCTGATCGGCAGCGCGCTCAGCAACCCCGGGCCGCGCTACTACGAACCGGCCTATGGTGACGGCTACTATGTCGACCGGCCCGTGCGTCGCTACTACGTGCAGCAGCCGCGCGTCGTCTATGCCGATCGCTACGCCGAGCCCTGGACCCGCGGCTGGTACGAGTATTGCTCGGACCGCTACCGCACCTTCAATTCGCGCACCGGCACCTTCACCGGCAATGACGGCGCCCAGCATTTCTGCGTCGCCAACTAAAACCGGAGCAATTCCAGGAAAAGTGTGAAGCGGTTTTCCGTCCGGAATTGCGTCCAATAAAGCTGGTTCCCTGCCCAAGAAAGCGCCGCCTCCAGCGGCGCTTTTCTTTTGCTTGCAAGG
>JAFKFE010000978.1 GCA_017308345.1 Alphaproteobacteria bacterium
CGTCGTCGCTGCGGCCGGCGCATGGGTTTCCCTCGACCCGGGCTTCCGATTCAATACTCCAAAGGTAGAGGTGGCCACGGCCTTGCCCAAAGATGAGTTCGAGCGCCGCGTCCGTGATTACATCCTCAACAATCCCGAAGTCATCATGGAGGCGGCCCGGCGCTTTGAACAGCGTCAACGCGCGGCCGAGGAGAGCGACTGCATCTTGCCGATCACCTTCGGGGCGCAGGGCAGCTGCCGTATCGGCGGCAATGTCGCCACCAATGCCGGCGGCTTCAATGTGCTGCGCTACGGCATGACGCGCGACCTGGTGCTTGGCCTTGAAGTCGTGCTGGCCGACGGCCGCATCTGGAACGGGTTGAAGGTGCTGCGCAAGGACAATCGCGGCTATGACCTCAAGCAGGTCTTCATAGGCTCGGAAGGTACGCTCGGCATCGTCACCGCCGCGGCGCTGAAGCTGTTTCCCAGGCCGACGCAGATCGAGACGGCGCTGGTCGGTCTGCGCTCGGTCGAGGACGCCATGGCGCTCTATGCGCGGGCGCGGCGCGGCTGCAGCGACCTGCTCACGGCCTTCGAGCTGATCCTGCGCGGCGGCATCGAGATCACCATGCGCGAGAACAAGGATTTTCCCGAGCCGCTCGGCAAGCCTTACCCGGCCTATGTGCTGATCGAGGTCTCGTCCGGCGGGCTGATCGATCTCAAGGACATGCTTTTGAGTTTCCTCGACAGCGTTGGGGACCTCGTCGAGGACGGCATCATCGCCTCGACCCGGGCGCAGGGCGAGCGCCTGTGGCTCTACCGCGAGATAATGGTCGAGCGCCAGGGGCGCGGCGGCCGCTATCTGCGCACCGATGTCTCCGTGCCGATTTCGAAACTCGCCGATTTCGTCACCGACGCGCTCTTCGAGCTGGGGCGGGCGCGCCCCGACGCGCTGCCCGTCACCTACGGCCATGTCGGCGACGGCAACATCCATCTCAACGTCGTGCCGCCGGAAGGCATGGGGGCCGAGGCGATCGAGCATCTGTTCGAGGAGGCCGAAGCCGAGATATTCGCCGTCGTCGACCGCTATGGCGGCTCGATCAGCGCCGAGCACGGCATCGGCCGGGTCAAGCAGCGGGCCTTCCTCGACCGCATCGACCCGGTGACGCTCGATCTCGCGGCAGGCATCAAGGACGCGTTCGATCCGCGCCATATCCTGAGCAACGGCCGCATTCTGGCGTCCGTATCCTCGCTCGACTATAGGTGAGCGATGACGCTGAAGCTCGACAAGGTCAATCGCGGTCCGCACCTCTCCACCCTGGTGGCGAGTTCCATCTCGCGCGAGATCGCGCAGGGCCGGCTGAAACCCGGCGATCAGCTGCCGACCGAACAGGCGCTGGCGACAACGTTCGGGGTCAGCCGCAACGTGGTGCGCGAGGCGATCGCCAGGCTGCGCTCCGAAGGCCGCATCTGGTCGCAGCAGGGCAGGGGCGCCTTCGTCGCCGACGCGACCAACGCCACGGTGCTGACGATCGACTATGAGACCTTGCAGCGGGCCGATTCCTTCCGCAATCTGTTCGAGCTGCGCGGCATGCTGGAAGTGCAGATCGCGGCACTCGCCGCGACCCGCCGCTCCGATGCCGATATCGCGGCGATGGAAGAGGCGCTCGATGGCATGCGCACGGCTCCCTATGGCAGCGTCGCCTGGCTGAAGAACGATCTCGGCTTCCACCGCGCCGTCGCCGAAGCGACCCAGAACCCCTATATGGGCCAGTTTGTCGTCTTCGTCTCGGAAAGGGTGCGCGAGAGCATCCTGGCGGCCGGCAACCAGCAGAGGTCCGACGACATGGCGCGCACGACCCTGGGCGAGCACGAGCGCATCCTGGCGGCGATCAAGGCCGGCGACGCGAAGGGCGCGAGCGCGGCCATGACGCGGCATCTCGCGGGTGCGGCCTCGCGCGTGGGGCTGCCCGGAGGCGAGGCGTCGCCGGCGCGGCATTCGCGGCTGAGGAAGGCTGTGCGCGGGCGGGCGGCGGGGTAGTCTTGCCATAGCTGTTGTCGCCGGCCAATAGCATATGTCACCGCTGGGGGAGCGCCCTGCGCGATTTCACTCCGCCGCCGGCTCCACCAGCGATACCCCGTTCAATCCCGCGACGATATCCGACAGCGCCGGCACGAATTTCTCGCCGTGCCCCGTAGCCACCGCCGTGGCAAAACCATTGCGGACCACGGCGCCGACCGGATTGGCGATGCCGGCGGCTTGGGCGAAGGAGGCGAGGTAGGTCATGTCCTTCAGCGCGTTGGCGATGGCGAAGCGCTGGGCGTTCTCGTTGCGGTTCAGCACGAAGTCGAAGAATGCCTGGTAGAAGCCGCAATCCATGCGGCTGCCGGAAATCACGCTGTTGAAGACCTGCGGCGTCAGCCCGGCCTTGGCGCCGAGCGTCAGCGCCTCGGAATAGATGGCGGAGTAGCCCATCGAGATGAAATTGTTGAGCAGCTTCATGGTGTGGCCGCTGCCGGTCGGGCCGGTGTGGACGATGCGCGCGGCGAAGGCTTCGAGCACCGGCTTGGCGTGGGCCACCGCTTCGGCCGCGCCGCCGACCATGACGTCGAGCTTGCCTTCGGCGGCTTCCTTGGGCGTGCGCGCCAGCGGCGCGTCGATCAGCGTCACGCCTTGCGCGGCCAGTTCGGCGGCAAGCGCGATCGTCGATGACGGGTTGGAGGTCGAGCAGTCGACGATCAGCAGCGGTTTGTCCGCGGCGGCAAGGCCCTCGGGTCCCTTGACCACCGCCTCGACCTCACGCGAGCCGGTGACGCAGATCAGAACGATGTCGCAGCTTTCGGCGAGCGCGCGCGGCGTCGCCGCCTGGCGGGCGCCGGCGCTGACCAGCTTCAGCGCCGCCTCCTGGTTGCGGTGCGCCCAGACCGTCAGCGGCCAGCCCTTGGCCAGAAGGTTTGCCGCCATGCCCGAGCCCATCGCGCCCAGGCCGATAAAGCCGATATGCTGCTTCATGTTGGTCTTCCAGTCTTGTTGGAGTTTCTGTCTTCACGCATGTCGTTGTCCCGGAACCGCGCACACTTCCGGGCGACATGCATCTTTGTTTTGACGCATGTCGTTGTCCCGGAACCGCGTACACCTCCGGGCGACATGCGTTGGAAACGAAGGATTGCCGTTGCAACCAAGCGGTGCGATCCTTGGCGCAAGAATCGATTTAAAGGGCCGGTTTTCCGATGACGGATCGTGGGGGAGCAATGTTCGGCGCCATTCGCCAGTCTCCCAATCTCAGGGGCGAGCTGGTGGACAAGTTTGCCGCGCAGATCGAGGCCGGCGATCTTGCTCCCGGCCAGCGGCTTCCCACCGAGCAGGAAATCGTCAACGCGACCGGCGTGAGCCGGACCGTGGTTCGCGAGGCGCTTGCCTCGCTGCGCGCGCGGGGCCTGATCACGACGCGCCAGGGCCTCGGCGCTTTCGTGGCGCAGGAACCGCCGCCCAAGACCTTTTCGATCGTGCCGACGGATGTCGAATCGATCGACGAGATCCTGGCGGTGCTCGAACTGCGCATGGGTGTCGAGGCGGAAGCGGCGGCGCTGGCGGCCATGCGCCGGACCGCCAAGGACCTTGCCCTCATGGCCAAGCAGCTCGACGCCATCGACCGCGCGATCGCCGAAACCGGTCTTGCCGCGACCGAGGATGCGGCTTTCCATCGGGCGATTTCGCTCGCCACCCACAACGCCTATTTCAGCCGGCTCTTCGACACGTTCGGCACCGCCATGATCCCGCGCCAATGGACGCAATTCGACCGTCTGAAGCCGGATGAACGCGAGCGGCATTTCGAGCGGACGCGGCGCGAGCACCGGGCGATCCACGACGCCATCGCGGCGCGAGACGCCAAGGCGGCGCAGCGTGCGATGCGGCTTCACCTGTCCCGTTCCTACAAGCGCTTCGAGCAGCTCCGCGACGGCGCCGGGCGTCCGAGATAAAGCCAACGACGGCGGGCGAACGACAGGCAGCCCGCTGGTGGCCACCGCTGCTTGGCCTTCAAGATCGGAGC
>JAFKFE010000979.1 GCA_017308345.1 Alphaproteobacteria bacterium
GCTGAAGATAAAACGACGGCGCGCCGCGAAGAGCGAAGGCTTGCGCCCTGGAAAGAAGGTCGGACATGGTTGCTCCATGAATGAGGGATCGCGCCGGAATGCGGTCGCGAGAAGTCTGATATTGGGATGGAAAAAAATACGTCGGAAAGTTCCGCCGATCAGGCCACCGCCGGAGGCGCACGCGGATTGGCCGGAGAACGACTGCGGACGAAATCCTGGTGCCGGAAGGCCGGAAGCTGGAAGGAGACCGTCTCAAAGACCAGGGTTCGGGCCAGTGAGCCAGCTTCCGGCGGCAGCATATGGGCTGCCGAAACCATGCAGCAGCCAAGCGAGCAGCAGGCCGGAAAATGCTGCTGGTGAGGATCGCCGCCGGGGAGTTTGACGGCCCCTTCATGCGTGCAGATGACATTGCCGAAGGAATCGAGCTGCGGAGGGGCGCCAAAGGCGAACGCGCCGAGGGAGGACTGAAGCAACAGGAGCAGCGCCGCGACAAGCGCGGCCGGCATGCTCCATCGTCTCAGCCGGATACCCAACGGAAAGCCTCTCCCACAAACGCGTGGACCGTAACACGGACCTCGCGGCCGGAAAATCGGCAAAACCGCGCTGCGGCAACGCGGCGCGATGATGCATTTGGTTACCCCAGAACCACCGCACACTTATGGGCGACATGCTTGGGGTCTGTTGAGATTCAGGTCAGGCCGAGCCGAGAATGGCGGCTTCCGAGAACCGGCCTACGCCGGCCATAGCCTTTCGTAGAGCGGAGACCCTTATGAGGGCTTCGGTCGGCGAAGGCCGGAGCGGAGCGTACTTGAAAGTACGTGAGCACCGGAAGCGCAGGAAGCCGCCGTTCGCAGGCCGGCATCACCTGAATATTGACAGACCCTAGGCGGGCTGCGCCTGCCGTCCTTCAGGAATCGAGCTCAGCAGTGTCTGGCGCGCCGACTTCAGGTGCTTGCGGCAGGCTGCGTCCACCTTGGCGGGATCGCGTGACTTCAGCGCCGCGATATAGGCGAGATGCTCCTGGATCGCGACCTCGTTGCGCTGGCGCTCCTCAGCCTTGTTCCACTGATAGTGGTAGTGGAAGATCATCGCGATCACGTCATAGAAGTCGACGATGAAGCGGTTGTGCGAAGCGCGGTGGATCAGCCGGTGGAAACGCTCGTCGAGCTCGGAGAATTCGTTGAAGCGCGTGGCGATTTCGCCGGCGAGGTGGCGGTGCTCGGCCTCCAGCTGGTCGAGATCGGCCCACACCGCGCTATCCTCCGGCAGCGCGACGAAAGCCGCCGCCGAGCGCAGCTCGAACATCTCGCGGATCTCGGTCAGTTCCAGCGCGAAGGCGCGGGTGAAGCCTTTCAGCACCCAGTGGCTGTTGCGTCGTTTCTCGATCAGGCCGAAACGCGAGAAGCGGATCAGGAATTCGCGCACGCTGGTGGTGCCGACGCCGATCTCGCGCGCCAGCTCCAGCTCGTTGATCTGCATGCCGGCCGCGGCGCCTTCGGCGAGCAGCCGGCGCATGAAGGAGCGCTCGATGATCTCGGCCAGCGAGTCGGTCTCCTCATCGGGGAAAAAATCCTCGGGCCGCGGTGCCCGCAGCACCGTCTTTTCGCGCTTGTTCCAGGTGATCAGCCCGGTTTCTTCCATGCGTGAAAGGATGCTGCGCACCGTGGTGCGGCTGACGCCGAGCTGCGTGCCGAGCTCTGGCTCCGATGGCAGGTTCTTGGATTCCTCGAGCAGCCTGAGGCAGCGGTTGAAGGCGTCCTTGTAGACATTGTTGCTCTTCGACATGCCCCGTATCCCCCAACGCTTGCGGCGGCCCGCCGAAAGCGCGATATGATGAGTGTTCCTAGCGCAACCCTCCAAAAAGCGGAACGCTTTTCGCCGGCTTGCCAAAGGGCGATCACGCCCCGTTCGTCACGCATTGTCCGTGATGAAAAAACGATTGACGCAAAAATGTTTTTTCACGATAAAAGACATTACCTTTGAATGGGCGCAAGTCAATCCGCCCGCACTCCCAGGATTACCCAGGACAGCCGCTCGTGAACGTTGCAAGCACCATCCTTCTTTCCGCCGCCGACAATGTCGCGGTCGCCAATGGCCGTATCGAGATCGGCACCGCATTGCCGGGCGGCGCCGCCGCGCTGGCGGTGATCGAGCCAGGGCACAAGGTGGCGATCAAGCCGATCGCCGTCGGCGAAGCGGTGGTGAAATACGCGCAGGCGATCGGCCGCGCCACTCAAGACATCGCGCCCGGCGAACATGTCCACTCGCACAATCTGGTTTTCGAAGCAGGACGCCTGCCGGTGGTGCCGCCGAGCGAGGCCGAACACGCCACCGAGGCCGACCGCGCGCGTACCTTCATGGGCTATCGCCGCGCCGACGGCCGCGCCGGCACGCGCAACTTCATCGGCGTCATCGCCAGCGTCAATTGTTCGGCCACCGTCTGCCACGCCATTGCCGACGAGGCCAACCGCAGGCTTCTGCCGAAATATCCCGGCATCGACGGCTTCGTGCCGATCGTCCATGGCCAGGGCTGCGGCATGAGCGGCACGGGCGACGGCATGATGGTCCTGCACCGCACTCTAGCCGGCTATGCCCGCCATCCGAACTTCGGCGGCGTGATGATGGTGGGGCTCGGCTGCGAGGTCAACCAGCTCACCCTCTATGGCCAGAAGGGCGCCGCGGCTGGAAAGCGCCATTTCAACATCCAGGAGGCCGGCGGCTCGCGCAAATCGGTCGAGAAGGCGATGGGCGTGCTGACCGAGATCGCCGAGGAAGTCGGCCACCTCGAGCGTGAGCCGATCCCGGTCAGCGAGATCGTCGTCGGCCTGCAATGCGGCGGCTCGGACGGCATGTCCGGCATCACCGCCAACCCGGCATTGGGCGCGGCGGTCGATATCCTGGCGGGCGTCGGCGCCATCGGCATCCTCTCGGAGACGACCGAAATCTACGGCGCCGAGCACCTGCTCGCCTACCGCGCCGCCAGCCCGGAAATCGCGGCCAAGCTCGACAGCTATGTGAAATGGTGGGAGGACCATACCGCCAAGCACGGCGCCTCGATAGACAACAACCCCTCGCCGGGCAACAAGCGCGGCGGCCTGACCACGATCCTCGAGAAATCGCTGGGCGCCGTCGCCAAGGGCGGCCAGACGCCGCTCAACGGCGTCTTCGGCTATGCCGAGAAGGTTTCGGGCAGCGGCCTGGTGTTCATGGATACGCCCGGCTACGATCCTGTCTCGGCCACGGGCCAGGTCGCGGGCGGCGCCAATGTCATCGTCTTCACCACCGGCCGCGGTTCCTGCTTCGGCTGCCGGCCGACGCCGTCGATCAAGGTCGCCACCAATTCGACCATGTACCACCAGATGGAAGAGGACATGGACGTCAATTGCGGCGTCATCGCCTCGGGCGAGAAGACCATTGCCGGCATGGGCCGCGAAATCTTCGAGCTGATCGTCGAGACGGCGTCCGGCCGCAAGACCAAGAGCGAGGCTTTCGGCTACGGCGACAACGAATTCGTGCCCTGGCACCTCGGCGCGACGCTCTGATGGCACCGCTCCGCTTTCGCCGACAGCCGCGCTTTCGCGAAGATCGTATCTGCCCATGAAAGCCGTCGTTTGCCGCTCGCCCGGCGAGCTTGTTCTCGAAGACCGCGCCGATCCAGGTACGCCACCGCCCGGCTGGGCGCGCGTCGCGGTCAGCCATGTCGGCATCTGCGGCACCGACTACCACATCTTCGAAGGCAAGCACCCCTTCCTGGCCTATCCGCGCATCATGGGCCATGAGGTTTCCGGCACCATCGTCGAGAAAGGCGAAGGCGTCGAGACAAGCGTCGGCGAGCCGGTGATCATCAATCCCTACCTCGCCTGCGGTGAATGCATCGCCTGCCGGCACGGCAAGCCGAATTGCTGCGTCAGGATCGAAGTGCTGGGCGTGCATCGCGACGGCGCCATGTGCGAAGAGATCCTAGTGCCGGCGCGGAATCTTTATCCGGCGAACGGCCTGTCGCTGGCGGACGCCGCCCGCGCGCACGCTGGTCATCGGCGCAGGGCCGATCGGGCTTGGCACGGCGATCTTCGCGCGCATCGCCGGACTGGAGGTCAGCCTGCTTGACATGAGCACCGAGCGCCTCGATTTCGCCGAAAAGGAACTCGGCTTTGCTCCGCTGGACAGCTCAAAGGCAACGGCCGCCGAGTTGGTGCGAGAGGCGACCGGCGGCGAGGGTTTCGACCTTGTCTTCGACGCGACCGGCAACACGCAATCGGTGCAGTCGGCCTTCGCCCATGTCGCGCATGGCGGCACGCTGGTGCTGGTCAGCGTCGTCAAGGACGACATCACTTTCTCCGACCCCGAATTCCACAAGCGCGAGATGACGCTGATCGGCAGCCGCAATGCGCTCAAGGCCGATTTCGAGCATGTCGCGGCCTCGATCCGCAACGGCGACGTGCCGTTGAACAAGCTCGTCACCCACCGCACCACGCTCGCCGGAACGCCACGCGACCTCGCCAGATGGACGCATGAGAAGTCCGGTCTGATCAAGGCCGTTATCGAGGTGGCCTGAGCGCCTTTAATCGCCGGCCGAGAGCCTCAGTTCCACCCGCTCCGCCGGAAAGCGCGACTCCGCGAACTGGATCGGCTTACCATCGAGCGTCACGTTGACGGCGACGGTGACCAGCACGATGGCGCCGGGTTGCAGATCGAGCGCGGCAAGGTCGTCGGCATCGGCGTGGCGTGCCGACAGCACGGTCGATTGCCTGAGATAATCGTTGATGCCGAAACGCTTGAGCGAGGCGGTGATCGATCCCGTTTCCGCCATTGCCGCTTCGATGCCGGCGAAGCGCTTGGCGTCGAACCAGGTCGTCGCCCGCGACACCGGATGACCGTCGGCCTCGCCGCGCGTCTCCAGGCAAATGACGGCCGCGCCCTTGGCAATACCCAGCGCCTCGGCGATACGCCGGCTTGCCGGTTCCGTAGATGATGACAGAAGCGCGATATGCCGCTCGCTCGTCTGCCCCTGCAGCCCGGTCGAGAAGCGCGTGCGCGCGCCGATCGGATAGGACAGCCGCTTGCGCGACAGGACGAAGGTGCCGCGTCCCTGCTCGGCCTTCAGCACGCCTTCCTGCACAAGCGCCGCAATGGCGCTGCGCACCGTGTGCCGGTTGACGCCGTAGCGCTCCGCCAGCGCGACCTCAGGCGGCAGCGCCGCATTCTCGACGAAATCGCCATTGGCGATCCCCTGCAGGATCCTGTCGGCGATCTGCCGCCACAGCGACACGCCGTTACGCCTTTCGATACTAGCCGCCTGTCCAGTCACCCATCGCCCCCAAGTATTTTTCCCGGGCTGTCATCCACCCGTCATGGACTCCCGTTACGAGGTGAGTATAATTTGTATAGTTGTCTATATCAATAGACAAATTTATACGTGCAAGGAGCGATGCCATGCGAGGACAGGAAGCGCGCGAGCAGGCCGAGCGAAAGGCCTTGATGGCGACGCTGGCGCATGCCGCCGCCGATGAGATCGCCCGCCTGTGGAACGAAGCGGGCCTGCCTGCCGAAGCCGAGCTTTTGCGCGGCCCAGAGACAGGATTGGTGACGGTGCGCGGACGGATCGGCGGCGGCGGCGCGCCGTTCAATGTCGGCGAAGCGACCGTCACCCGCGCCACGGTCCGGCTGCCGTCCGGCCAGGTCGGCCATTCCTATGCGCTGGGCCGCGACAAGGACAAGGCGAAGCTGGCGGCGATCGCCGACGCGCTCTGGCAGGACCCGGCGCAGCGCGCGGCGGTCGAGACGAAGCTGGTCGCGCCCTTGCGCGCGGCGCTCGATGCGGCACGCGAGACAAAGCGCGTCGAAACGGCGGCAACGAAAGTGGATTTCTTCACCATGGTGCGCGGAGAGGATTGATGAACATCGCCACGCAATCGATCGAAGGCGGTTTCTCCGACCCGGTCTTCAATGGCCAGGCCGTGTTCCGCGCTGTCATGGACGCGATGGCGCGTCCCGGCACCGTCCAGGACCTGCCGCAACTCGCCCGCCCGCCGGCGCCATTGTCGGCCACGGCAGGTGCGGTGGCGCTGGCGCTCTGCGACAACGACACGCCGCTCTGGCTGGACTCGCCGCTGCAGGCGCAAGCCCCGGTCAAGGCCTGGCTCGGCTTCCACACCGGCGCGCCTTTGGCCAACACGCCCGCCGACGCGCATTTTTCGCTCATCGCCAATCCGAAGGAGATGGCGGCGCTCGACGGTTTTGCGCAAGGCACACAGGAATATCCCGACCGCTCGACGACACTGATCCTGCTGGTCGATGACCTCGCTTCGGGCCCTTCGCTGCTGCTCGAAGGTCCGGGGATCGAAAAGACGTCGATGATCGCGCCCCCAGGCATGCCGCGCCATTTCGTCGAGCAATGGAAGCAGAACAACCAGCGTTTCCCGCGCGGCGTCGACATCATCCTGGCGGCGCCCGGTGCCCTCGCCTGCCTGCCGCGCACCACCCGCATCAAGACGACGGAGGCATGACATGTATGTCGCGGTGAAAGGCGGAGAAGCCGCCATTGCCAATGCGCACCGCCTGCTTGCCGATCGCCGCCGCGGCGACCGCTCGGTGCCGGCGTTGCGCCTCGACCAGATCGTCGAGCAACTGGCGCTCGGCGTCGACCGGGTGATGAGCGAAGGCTCGCTCTATGACCGCGAACTCGCGGCTCTGGCCGTCGCCCAGGCGCGCGGCGACATGATCGAGGCGATCTTCCTGCTGCGCGCCTACCGCACCACGCTGCCGCGTTTCGGCTACACCAATCCGGTCGATACCGGCGCCATGCAGCTTGAGCGGCGCGTGTCGGCCACCTACAAGGACCTGCCGGGCGGCCAGGTGCTAGGGCCCACCTTCGACTACACCCACCGCCTGCTCGATCCCGAGCTTGCCGCCGGCGCCGAGGTCGAAGCGCCCGCGCAGCGTCCGGTCGATGCCGAAGCCATGCCGCGCGTCTCCGCGATCCTTGCCCATGAAGGCCTGATCGAGGCCGATGGCGACATGCCGTTGGACCATGTACCCGGCGACATCACCCGCGAGCCGCTGCAATTCCCGATGGCGCGCGACATCCGCCTGCAGGCGCTGTCGCGCGGTGACGAGGGTTTCCTGCTCGCGCTCGGCTATTCGACGCAGCGCGGCTATGCCCGCAACCATCCCTTCGTCGGCGAGGTCCGCATCGGCGAGGTCGAGCTTGAGCTCGACGTGCCCGAACTGCCCTTCGCCGTGCCGCTCGGCTCCATCCGCGTCACCGAATGCCAGATGGTCAACCAGTTCAA
>JAFKFE010000980.1 GCA_017308345.1 Alphaproteobacteria bacterium
CCCGCGACCGGGTGGCGGATATGCTTCAGCCCCGAGAGATGACGCACCACGTCGCGCTGCGGCCACCATGTCCGGAATTCCGGGCTCGAGCGCATCATCAGCGCGATCAGCCGCTCGAAATCCGGATCGCCGACATACTTCGCGCTCTCGGCGCGGAACGAGGCAATCACGGCACGCGCCAGCGTCTCCCAATCGACCAGCAGGCGGCGGTGAAGCGGGTTGGTGAACACCAGATGGACGATGTTGCGGGCATCGCCTTCGAGCAGACCGTAATCGCCGAACACAGCGGCCGCTGCCGGATTCCAGGCGAGCACGTCCCACCGCCGTCCAACGACATAAGCCGGCTGCAGCACCAGGCTCTGCAGCATGTGCAGCAAAGGGCCGTCGACCTTCTCCGGCGCCGCGACTTTCCGCTCCGGCTGCTGGCGGCCGGCAAGGATGAACAGGTGACGTGTCTCCACGGCGTCGAACCGCAGCGCTTCTGAAAGCGCCGTCAGCACTTCGACCGAGGGACGAACATCCCTCCCCTGTTCCAGCCAGGTGTACCAGGTGGTGCCGACGCCGGCGATCATGGCGACCTCCTCGCGCCTGAGACCGGGGGTGCGCCGCCGCACGCCGGCCGCGATGCCGGTTGCCTGCGGCGAGAGCCTTTCGCGGCGCGAACGCAGGAACGCCCCGAGCTCGCGCCGGCGGTGGTCTTCGGGGGAATGAGCGATGGCATCCATCCACCTATTATAGCAGTACCGATACCAGGATAAAGTTTGAACTGTTTGGGCCACGTGCAGTGTCCCATCTTCTCGTTCGGAGCAGCGCAAGGAGGCTCTGGACATGGAACTCAAGGACAAAACAATTCTCGTCACCGGCTCGACCGACGGCGTCGGCCGCGTGGTCGCCGAAAGGCTCGGCGCCGCCGGCGCGCGCATGCTGGTGCATGGCCGCGACGCAGGCCGCGGCAAGGCGGTCGTGGCCGCCATAGAGGCAAAGGGCGGCAAGGCGGAGTTTCTCGCAACCGACCTCGCTTCGCTTGCCGAAGTGCGCCGCCTCGCCGAAGCCGTGCGCGCAAGGACCGACCGGCTCGACGTTCTGATCAACAATGCCGGCGTCGGCACCGGCGGGCATGGGGCGAAACGGCAGGTGAGCGCCGACGGCTATGAACTGCGCTTCGCCGTCAACTATCTCGCCGGTTTCCTACTGACCTCGGAACTCTTGCCGCTGCTCATGGCAAGCGCGCCGGCGCGCATCGTCAACGTCGCGTCGGCCGGCCAGCAGGCGATCGATTTCGACGACGTCATGCTGACGCATGGCTATAGCGGCGTGCGCGCCTACTGCCAGAGCAAGCTGGCGCAGATCCTGTTCACCATCGACCTGGCCGAACAGTTCGACGGCACCGGCGTCACGGTCAACGCGCTACACCCGGCGAGCTACATGGACACCACCATGGTCCGCCAGGCAGGCGTCACGCCTTGGAGCTCGGTCGAGACCGGCGCCGACGCCATCATCAACCTCGCCACGTCGCCGGCGCTCGAAGGGCGCAGCGGCTTGTATTTCGACGGCCAGCGGGAATCACGCGCCGACGCACAGGCCTATGACGAGAAGGCCCGCCACCGGTTGCGCGCTCTCAGCCTCGATCTGACGGGACAATCTTCCGCGGCATCCAGGGAACAGCATTCATGACCAACACCATCGAACATTGCGTCATCATCGGCGGCTCATCCGGCATCGGCCTCGCCACGGCCAAACGGCTGGTCAGCCCCACGATGAAAGTGACGGTCACCGGCCGCAACGAGGACAAGCTCAAGAGCGCCTGGGCGAGCCTTGGCGGCACCGTCGGCAAGGCCGCATTCGACGCGGCCAAGCCGGATGAGGTGCGGCATTTCTTCGATCGCCTCGGGCCGTTCGATCATCTGGTTCTCGCCGCCAGCGGGGGCAAGGGGCTGGGGCCGTTCGCGACCCTCGACCTCGCCGATATCGGCAGCGGCGTCGACGAGAAGATCCGGCCACAGCTCTCCTGTCTGCAGGCGGCCCTGCCGACCTTGAACAGAAGCGGATCGGTGACTTTCATCTCGGCCGTGTCGGCGCAGATCGCGGCGCCCGGCATCGCCGGCATCGGCGCCATCAACGGCATGCTTTTGACCGTCGGGCCGATCCTGGCGGTCGAGTTGAAGCCGCTGCGCGTCAACGTCGTGGCGCCCGGCGTCATCGACACGCCCTGGTGGGACTTCTTGCCGGACGATCAGCGACAGGCGGTGTTTGCCGAATATGCCGGTAAGACGCCTGTCGGCCGCATCGGCCACGCCGAGGACGTCGCCGAGGCGATCGCCTTCCTGGTCTCCAACGGCTTCATGACCGGCCAGGTGCTGACCTGCGATGGCGGACTGCGTTTTGCCGCTTGAAGGCGAATGGATCGGCGCGAAGATAGCGAGGAAGCGATTGACGCCGGCCGATCAATCGCGCCGATCGTTGAGTGAATTCACAGGTAGTTCACGATCAGCGCCAGGAAGCCTCCACCCAGCGCGACGTTGCTGACGACGCCGTTGATGCGGGACGCGCGATCCGGCCCCTGGTGGTCCCAGAAATTGTGGAACATCGGCGTCGCTACGACGAGGAACAGGATAAGGCCCGCGGCCGCCGGCGCGATCGATATGCCGGCGATCACCAGCGCGCCGGCGACGACCTGCAGCACAATACCCAGCCACAGAGCGAGCTTCGCTTGCGGCACGCCGCGCGCCGCCATCAACGAAGCGACCAGTGGCCTGTTCTGGATGTTGCGCAGTCCGGCAAAGACAAAGGCGCCGCCAAGCAGCAGGCGTGCGGCAAACAGAATCTCGTTCTGAAAATTCTCGAACATGTCATTGATCCTGAAAATCAAAAAAATGCCGCGGACCTTCGAGAGGCCACGCCATTGCCGGGTGTGTCAGGCAGCCTTCGCGGCCGGCATCGGATGGATGGCCTGGAACGGAATGCACAGCCGGTTCCAGGTGTTGATCATGCCGAGCGCCACCGAGAGCTTGACTAGTTCCTCTTCCGAGAAGTGCTGAAGCGTGCGGGCATAGAGCTCGTCCGACACGCCGTTGCCGGCGATCAGCGTCACGGCCTCGGTCCAGGCAAACGCGGCGCGCTCGCGTTCGGAAAACAGCGGCGATTCCTTCCAGGCGGCGACGAGATAAAGCCGGGTTTCGGTCTCGCCGTCGCGTCTGGCCTCACGGCTGTGCATCTCGACGCAGAAGGAGCAGCCATTGATCTGCGAAGCTCGGAGCTTGATCAGATGCAGCAGGCTCACCTCCAGTCCGCATTCGTCGACGGCCTTGTTGAGCGCCGACACCGCCTTCATGATCTCGGGCGCCTTGGCGAAGAACTGCAATCTCTGTTTCATCGTCTTTCCTTCCAGGGGTTCGGGTGGGTCTAGATCTGCTTGGACGACGCGGATTTCTGCGGCCGCTGGTGACGCTCGACGAAAGCGCAGCTCGCGGCATAGGATCGCGGATCGCCTTCGGCCGCGTATTCCGCCACGATGTCGGACAGCTTCACTTCGGCGAGCGCCGCGCGATAGGCGCGCTCGGCCTTCAGCATCGCGGCGTTGATGCCGCAGGGTTTGACATAGGCCGACGCGTCGATCTTGACCGGACCATTGCGGCGGATCTCGCCGCAGCGAAAGGCAGGCTCCCTGCCCTCGACGGCCAGCACGATGTCGAGCAGCGTGATCCGTTCCGCCGCCCGCGCCAGCCGGTAGCCGCCCGCCGGCCCCGGCACCGATTCCAGGATGCGCGCCGCCGTCAGTTGGTTCAGATGCTTGAGGAGATAGCTCGGCGACAGGCCAAAACACTCCGCGAGCGCCGCGCCAGGCATGGTGCTGTTGCCGTCGACGCTGGCCAGCGTCGCCGCGCAATGGATGGCCGCCTCAACGCCCTCGCCCAGCTTCATCGTGCCAATCTCCTATTAATGGATATATTTTATCATGGATATTTTTCATCTGCAATAGGCGAAATGAAAAACGGCGCTCGAAGGCGCCGTTTT
>JAFKFE010000981.1 GCA_017308345.1 Alphaproteobacteria bacterium
CTTGCATCGAAGCGGCCGCCCTGTTCAACCCAATCGAAGACCGGCAAGAACTGCCGCTCGCCATCCTGCCCAGCTTTGATCGGCGATTCGCCTGTGCCGACATTGTCGAGAGCGACGGTGGCAAAGCCTTGGCGCGCGATATCCTCGGTGAGGATGGTCATCTCCTCCTTCCAGGCATCGACACCGCCCCACATGACGATGACAGGAGGACGTTCGATGTGTCGGGGCATGCGTAGATAGGCAACGATCTCGTTACCTTCGCCGGACCGCCCGAGAAACGGTAGGCGGATGGTCTCGATCAGCGGATCGGCGAGAGCGCCGAAACGTCGGTAAGCACTGGCGGCGCGGCGATAGCTTTCTTCCTTGGCGGGATGATTGGGGCAAGGAAAGCGCCCCATGAAATAGAAAGAATAGGCCTGATAGAACAGCCTTGCGGCCTTCGCTTGATCACCTGCTTTCTCGGCTATTTCCGCATCGGCAATATAGTGATCGCCTTGGTTCATCCAGGCCCGTGCCCAGCGCTCGCCGTCCAATCCGTCGAGTTTTTCGATGACGGTTTTCGTCGCCCCGACATCCGTCAGGCCCATTGGATGAATACGTTTGTCCAGCCGATCGAGCATCCATTGCTTGGCATCGGCGAGCGAGCGCGGCCCCATTAATTCGGTGTTCAAGAGCGTTTCTCCACCCCTCATGGGGAAGAGTTTTAGGTTAGGGTGGCAGGGCCCTCTTGCCTAAAAATGCCAGCCTGCTTGACCGGCGCGAGGCGGCAGGCCGGATCCGCCTGTGCCATGGCGACCTGCATCTGCGCAACATCTGCGTCCTCGACGGCGAGCCTCGCCTGTTCGATTGCATCGAGTTCAACGATCAGATCGCCACCGTCGATGTCCTCTATGATCTCGCATTCCTGCTGATGGATCTGTGGCATCGCGGTTTCCCGCAATTCGCCAATCTGGTGATGAATCGCTATCTCGACGACGCCGATGACGAAGACGGCTTCGTTCTCCTGCCCTTCTTCATGGCGGTGCGGGCGGCGGTGCGCGCCCACGTGACCGCGACGCAGGTCGAGGAAGGCAGCCGGGACTCCGCGAAGCTGATCGCCGAAGCGCGGTCCTATTTCCAGCTCGCGAAAACCCTGCTGACCGAGACGCCGCCCCGGCTCGCCGCAATCGGCGGTTTGAGCGGTTCCGGCAAGACGACGGTGGCCGAGGCTCTCGCCCCCCGGATCGGCACGCCGCCCGGCGCCCGGATCGTCGAGAGCGACCGCATCCGCAAAGCCATGCATGGCGTTCCGGCCGAAACGCGGCTGCCGGACAAGGCCTACCGGCCGGGCGTATCGGAACGGGTCTATCGTCAACTCGCCTGGCTGTCGGAATTGATCCTTGCCGAGGGCGGCTCCGTCGTCGCCGACGCCGTCTTCGACAAGCCTGAGGATCGCGACAGGATCGAGCGCGCCGCGAGCGGGGCAAATGTCCCGTTCGCGGGGTTTTGGCTGGCGGCTGATCCGTCGGTGCTTTGGCGCCGGGTCAGCGAGCGCAAGGGTGGCCCCTCCGATGCCACGGTCGACATCCTATCGCGGCAGTTGCAGCGCGATGCCGGCGCCTTGACCTGGCGCAAGATCGAGGCGGACCGCAAGGTGGCCGAAATCGCCGCCGAGATGGCGGCCTCCATCGGGGGCATCGCCCCATCCGAGGTGAGCGTCAGGAAGAAGACAGGATCCTAGGGCCGACCGGCGCTTAGCCGATCTCAAGGGTCGCCATGGACAGGCCCGCCTCGCTGGGGTGGCGGGCTATCGCGAACCCGAACTCCCGGCACATTGTGAGCATCTTGCTGTTTTCGTTGAGGATTATGCCCTCAATACGGCTGATGCGTTCAGCCTTCGCATAGTCGATGACCTGGTTCAGCAGATCCCATCCCAGGCCATGGCCCTGCAGGTCCGACCGCACGAGCAGCGCATATTCGCCGCTCCTGCGATCGGGGTCGCAGGAAAGCCGGCCGATTCCCGCCAGCGCTCCCGTGTCCTTTTCAAGCGCGACGAAGGCGATGTCGCGATCGTAGTCGATCTGCGTCAGTCGCTTCAGCATCTGGTCCGGGAAGTTCTTGCGCAGCGACAGGAACCGGAACCTCAGGTCGTCAGGGGAGATCCTTGCCAGGAACGCGGGATAGAGCGCCACGTCCGCCGGCATGATCGGCCGGATATGAAAGGTCATGCCGTCCGACAGAAAATCGCGGCTCCATCCCGACGGATAGGGTCTTATGGCAAGCGCCGGGTTCGGCGCCGGTTCATCCACCCGTGGCGGGTCGATTTCGATGCGGGCATCGAGCGCGACCACGCCTTCGGCATCGGCCAGCAACGGATTGATGTCGAGGGAGACCAGGCAAGGAAAGTCGACGATCATTTGCGACAGGCCGTTCAGCGCGGCGACGATCGCGCCGCGGTTGGCCGGCTTGCGATCTCGGTAGCCGGCCAGCAGCCGGCCTATCCTGGTCGCGTCGATCGCGTCTCCAGCCAGCACGTCGTCAAGCGGCGGCAGGGCGATCGCGGTGTCGTTCACGACCTCGACCGCCGTGCCGCCGGCGCCAAACAGAATGACCGGGCCGAACATCGGATCCAGGTTCATGCCCAAGATGAGCTCCTGCGCATGCTTGCGCGCGACCATCGCTTGTACGCTGTAGCCGTCCACCTTCGTCCCAGGCGACTGCTCGCGCAGGCGTGTCTCGATCGACTGGGCTGCCTCCGCTGCCCTCTCCGCAGTGCCGATGTCCAGCACCACGCCGCCGACGTCCGACTTGTGCGAGACCACCTTCGACAGCAATTTGACGACCACTCTTTCCGAGCCTTCGAGAAGCTCGCCGGCTGCCCGCGCCACATCCGGGACTGAGCCGGCGACAATGGTTCTCGGCACGGGGATGCCGTAGGCTTCTATCGCCGCTTTCGCTTCCGGCTCCGTCAGCATGCGCCGCCCTTCGCTGGCCACCTGCCTGAAGATGGCATGGGCCGTGGCCCTGGCATCGGCCCGGTCATCACCCCGGCTCGACGGCGTCCGCAGGAGAGCCCGCTGGGCCCGCGACCCCTCGCTGAGATAGGACGCCGCGATCGCCGCGTCCTCCGGCGTCTCGAAGCTCGCGATGCCGGCCTCCGTCAGCACGCGCCGGCCCTCGCGCGCGGTATGCTCGCCGAGCCAGCACGCAAGCAGCGGCTTTCCGCCGATCTCGCCCTCATCGCCAAGCTCGGCCACCTTCCTGGCCGCGTCTGGCGAAGAACCGAGCCCGGTGGGGCAGTTCATGACCAGGATGACGTCCGTTCCCGGATCCGCCGCCAGGGCCTCGAGCGCCGCCCCGTAACGCTCCGGCGCGGCGTCGCCGACGATGTCGACCGGATTTGCATGCGACCAGGTCGGCGGCAGCACGCGGTCGAGCCGCTCGATCGTCGACGGCGCAAGTTCGGCCAGCTCGCCGCCACGGTCGACGAGCTTGTCGACGGCAAGGACGCCGGCCCCGCCGCCATTGGTGACGATGCCGACCCGTGCCCGCTCGAGGGGAGCATGGCGCGCGACCGTCTCGGCGGCGTCGAGCAGCTCGGCGAGATCATCCACACGCAGCACCCCTGCCCTGCGCAAGGCGGCGTCCACCACCCTGTCCGCGCCCGAAAGCGCGCCGGTGTGTGTCGCGGCAGCCTTGGCCGCCTGTTCGTGCCGGCCGGGCTTGATCGCGATAACCGGCTTGAGGCGCGCCGCCGCCCGCGCGGCCGACATGAACTTGCGCGGATTGGGTATGGTTTCGAGATACATCACGATGGCGCGCGTGTGAAAATCGCCCGCCAGCATGTCGAGGCAGTCGCCGACGTCGACATCCGCCATGTCGCCGAGAGAGATGATCCGGGAAAAGCCGACATTGTTCTGGGCGGCCCAGTCGATCAGCGACGTGGCGATCGCGCCGGATTGCGAGTTAAGCGCAATGTTCCCGGGTTTCGCCGCCATATGGGCGAAACTGGCGTTGAGCTTCGCCGGGG
>JAFKFE010000982.1 GCA_017308345.1 Alphaproteobacteria bacterium
GTCATGGAAGGCGAGGACGTGCTTGCCTCGGCCTTGGCGTCGGCGGATCGGGCGATCGGCGCGGGGCGGGCGATTGCCATCGCCACGATGGCGCCGCAGGACGAGGTCGAACGGCTTCAAGGCAAATACGGGCGCGACGTGGTGGCGCGCGCGGCGGAGGATTTCCTGACCGGTCTCGCGCAACGCCTGATCTTCGGCAGTGGCGTCCGGCGGCTCGTCATCGCCGGCGGCGAAACCGCTGGAGCGATCGTGCCCAAGCTGCCCATTACCCGCTTCATCGTCGGGCCGTATCAGGGCCTGGGCACCGGGCGCATGGTCGCCGAAATGCCGTTTCCCGTCGCGCTGATGCTGAAGTCCGGCAAGCTCGGCGGGCTCGACGTCTTTTCGGCGGTGCTGGATGAAATGCGCCGGCCCGTAAGGATCGAACCCTATCTCGAACAATGGCCGCCACAGGCGAGAACCCAATGAGCGATCAATCAACAGTCATGCGTCAGTCTCTTGTCGATGCCGTGCGCGCCATCGCGTCGAAAGGTTTGAACAGCGGAACCTCGGGGAACATCAGCCTGCGGTCCGGGGCCGGCGGCATGCTGATAACGCCGACGGGCATCGCACCCGAAAAACTCGATCAGGCAGCAATGGTCGAGATGACGCTCGACGGCGACTGGGACGGTGAGATCCGTCCGTCGAGCGAATGGAACATGCATGCGGCGATCTACAAGGCGTTCCCTCAGGCCCAGGCCGTCGTGCATGCCCATCCGGATCACTGCGTGGCCCTGTCATGCCTGCGGCAGGGCCTTCCGCCATTCCACTATATGATCGCGTCGTTCGGCGGCGACGATGTCCCATGTTCCGACTACGCGCCTTTCGGCACGGCGGAATTGGCGCAAGTCGTCGTGCGGGCGCTGGCGCAGCGGAACACCTGCCTGATCGCCAATCACGGCATGATCGCCTACGGACCCGATCTCGCCACGGCGGTAGCGCGCACCGAAAAACTGGAGACGCTGGCCAGGCAGTACATGCTCGCCTCGATGCTCGGGCGCCCGGTGATGCTGACGGACGATGAACTGAGCGTGGTCAAGAACCGGTACAAGACCTACGGCCAGCAGAAACCGGCATAAGACGGGAGCGGCCCGGCCGCAGCTGGCGTCCTCGACGATCGGCCGTGACTATTCCCGCAGGATGGTCATGTCGTCGGCGGACCAGCCGATGTCGACGGCGCTTCCGGTTTCGAAGACCTCGGTATTGCCCTGCGGCAGCACGCGCACCTTGAGCGTGGAGCCGGTGCCGTTCAGCTCGATGCGGTAGCGGATGCTGCCCGGCGTGTAGAGGCTCTCGCGCACGGTGCCGGCATAGCTGTTGTCGAGGTCGCGCGCTTTCGGACCGACCGTGACGCGTTCCGGCCGGATGCAGGCGAAACGGCCGGGACCTGCGTCCTCGTCCGTGCGGATAATTGCCTGGGTGCCATCCTCCAGGACGATCCTGCAAGGCTGGCCGGCCTGTTTCCCGGATGCCGATTTGACGGGGAAGATCGAAGCCTCGCCGAGGAACTCGGCGACGAAGCGGCTGTTCGGCTGTTCGTAGAGGGCGCGCGGGCTGCCGATCTGCGTCATGGCGCCGTCGCGCATGATGGCGATGCGGTCGGCCAGGAACGCCGCTTCCTGCTGGTCATGGGTGACGTAGATGACGGTCGCGCCCAGCTCCTGCTGGAAGCGCTTGATCTCTTCCTGCATCTCGTCGCGAAGGTTCTTGTCCAGCGCGCCGAGCGGCTCGTCCATCAGCAGGATCGACGGGTGATAGATCGATGCGCGGGCCAGGGCGATGCGCTGCTGCTGCCCACCGGAGAGTTCCGAGGGCTTGCGCGACGCAAAGGCTTCAAGCCGCACCATGGCGAGGCTCTCGCGTACGCGCCTTGCGATCTCGTCCTTCACCACGCCGCGGATCTTCAGCGGATAGGCGACATTCTGGGCGACCGACAGATGCGGAAACAGCGCATAGTTCTGGAACACCATGCCGATGTTGCGCCGGTAGATCGGTTCGGGAACGATGTCTCGCCCGTCGACCACGATCTGCCCTTCGGTCGGATCGATATAGCCCGCGATCATGCCGAGCAGCGTCGACTTGCCGGAGCCGCTCGGTCCGATGATGGCGAAGAAATCGCCGGAATCGATCTCGACCGATGTCGGGACGACGGCTTCGAAATTGTTATAGCGCTTGCAGAGATTTCGAATGGAGACCGTGGCGCCCCCTGCGGCTCGGTTCTGACCTGTCGCGGATCGACTTGGCATCTGCAGCATCCTAATTGTCCTTGCCGAGACGGGGCAACAGAGTTGCCGCGAGAATGAGTAGGCTTGTCGCGGCGAGAATGACGCTGGCCGCGGCAGCGATTTCAGGAGTGACCTGGAAGTTGAGTTGCTCCCAGAGCAGTAAGGGCAATGTCCGCGTCGATGGGCTGCTCAGGAACAGGGCCAGCACCAGCTCGTCGAGCGACGCCGCGAAAGCGAAGATGAACCCCGCGATCACCGCCGGCCGGATCATCGGCAAGGTGATCAGCCGGAATGTCTGAAAGGAATTGGCGCCGAGCGTCATCGAGGCGATCTCGATCCGGTTCGAGTACGACGCCAGCGCGCCGCAGACGGTGATGAACGGAAAAGGCAGGCCGATGACGGCATGCGCCAGGATCACGGCCCACAGCGTGCCCTGAAGCCCCAGCCATACGCTGATCGGGAAAAGCCCGATCGCCAGAACGATCTGCGGCAATATGGCGGGCGCGACGGAGAGCGCGCTGACGATCGTGGAGCCCGGGACGCCGGCGCGAACGACGGCCAATGCCGTCGAAATCCCGGCGACCGTCGCCAGCGCCGCGGCCATCGCCCCGATCATCATGCTGTTCAGGATGGCCGAGCGGTAGTCGTCATTGCCGATGAACTGCTGGTACCAGCGCAGCGAAAAGTCCGTCGGCGGAAACGACAGGTAGGACTTGCTCTGGAACGATACCGCGACCACCACCAGGATGGGCACCAGGAATCCGATGAGGATCGCCCCGACCATGCCGGTCAGGAAACGGCTCCAGGCGGCCCAGAGCTTCTTCTCGGAGACGTTCATGCGAACACTCCCGCCTGCGCCTTGCCCCTGCGGCGGGAAGCAAGCTGGCTGAGCCGCAGCAGCGCGAAGATGATGATGGTGAGCACAAGCACGATGATCGCCAGCGCCGAGGCGAGTGGCCAATCCAGAAGCCTGTTGGCCTGTTCGCTGATCAGCATCGAAACCACCGTCAGGTCGCCCCCCAGAAGCGACGGGGTGACGAAGAAACCCAGCGAGGTGACGAAGACGATCGTGCAGCCGACGGCCACATTGGGCATGGAGAGCGGCAGCGTGACGGCCAGGAACTGGCGCCATGGATTGGCGCCGAGCACCGCTGCCGCGCGCGGCAGGTTGGGGTCGATGGCGCGCAGGCCATTGAGGATGGGCACGACGATGAACGGCACCATGATGTAGGTCATGGCGATCATCAGCCCCAGCCCGTTGTCGATGAAGCGGATCGGATCCTCGATAAGGCCGATGCCGACCATGATGGAGTTGACCGGGCCCTTGCGGCCGAGAAGGATCATCCAGGCGAAGGACCGGATCACCGTGCTCGCCCAGAAGGGCAGGAAGATCAGGAATATGCCGATGGTGGCCCATCGCCCCCTGAGCCGCGCCAGCACATAGGCGATCGGGTAGCCGATCAGCAGCGAAAAGATCGTCACCATCGCGGCGACGTAGAATGTGTTGGAAAGGACCGTTCGGATGCCCTGGTCGGTCACGACCTTTGCGTATTCCGCCCCGATTCCCTGCTGGCCGCTGAAGCTCTCGGTTCCGATGACCGCCATCGGCGCGAGGAAGAACGGCGTCAGCAGCAGGGCGACGGGAAGATAAAGCAGGAAGCTGCGGTGCTTCATGTCGTCAATTTTTCCAAACACGCGTATCCGGGCGTTCCGGGCAGCGCTTCCACTTCAACAGATTGGCGGGC